>NZ_BAAAZG010000025.1:0-281812 GCF_039536785.1 Actinomadura miaoliensis | reverse complement strand
GCGAGCGAAAGCGACCCGGGGCGCGGCGGAGTAGGGGTTCCCGGGCGTGCGGCCCGGAACGGTCGTCGAACGCCATGCGGTGCTCGACTCCGGCTGGACGAACGAGTCGCCGCACCTCGGCTGATCCGGCGGACGTCCCGGCGGGCGCGCGGGCGGCGCCCGTGAAGAAGAAATCCGGGTTCGGCTGAGTAACGGGTGACCGCCGTTCGCCTCGAAAGGCCGGATATGGAATGGAGCCACGGATGACCGCTCCACCGGACGTCGCGACCGACGACGACGCCGCGGTGATCGAGCAGTCCTGGCATGAGCCCGATCGATTCGCCGTGATCTACGACAGGTACTTCCCGGAGATCTACCGCTACGTCGCGGCCCGGCTCGGCAGGGACGTCGCCGACGACATCGCCGCCGAGACGTTCTACGCCGCGTTCCGCAAGCGCGACCGCTTCGACCCGGCGCGCGGGGCCGTACGGCCCTGGCTGTACGGGATGGCCACCAACCTGGTCGGCCGGCACCGGCGCGACGAGGGCCGCCGCTACGCGGCGCTGGCCCGCGTCGCGCCGGAGTCGCGCGCCGACGGGCACGAGGCCCGGGTCGCCGCGCGGGTGGCCGCCGAGGGCGTCCGGCCGCAACTGGCCGGGGCGCTCGCCGGGCTGCCCGAGGGCGACCGCGACGTGCTGCTGCTCGTCGCCGTCGGCGGGCTGCGCTACGAGGAGGTCGCGCAGGCGCTGGAGATCCCCCCGGGGACCGTCGGATCACGGATGAACCGGGCTCGACGGAAGCTGCGGGAGGCACTGGGCGGGACCGACCCCACACACGCGGAGGAGGACTCCCATGGATGACATGCGCGACGACACGTTGTTGGTCGCCGCCCTGCTCGACGAAGGCGGCCCCTCGCCGCGGGTCACCGCCGCGGGCCGGCAGGGCCTGCTGGAGCTGACGCGCACGGCGGGCCGGACGCCCGCGCACCAGGACGAGCACCAGCACGAGCGCCGGGCCGGGCGCCGGGCCGGGCGGCGGAACGGGTGGCTTCGGGGGCGCCGCCCGCTCGGCCTCGGGCTCGGCCTGGTCGCGGCCGCCGCAGCGGCCGCCGTCGCCGTCGCGACGGTCGGTCAGGGCGATCCGGGCGGCCCCGGTGACGCGCCGAGCGCGGAGGAGTCGGCCCGCATGACCCTGATGGCCGCCGCCGACCGCGTGGAACGGCAGCCGCAGGGGCGCTACTGGTACAACCACCAGCGGGTGAGCCTGCCGCTGCGCGCGCTCGGCCGCGACGGCGGTTACGTCGTCGAGGAGAGGAACGAGACCTTCGAGGTCATCGGCCGCACGAAGGGTGACGGCCACACCTTCTACGGGCGGGACATCGCCGCCCGGCCGCAGACCCGGGCGGACGAGGCGGCCTGGCGGGCGGCCGGTTCCCCCTCGTCGTGGAAGGTGGAGTCGAGCGGCGTGACCCGGACGCTGACCTCGTCGAACGAGCGATGGGTCAAGGACGACGACGGCAAGGGCGGCACGTTCAACATCGGCGGAATCGGCTGGTACACCTACGAGGAACTGCAGAACCTGCCGACCGACCCGCGGGCGCTGCGCAAGGAGCTGTGCGAAGGGACCATCAAGCACGAGCCGGGCGTCGCCGAGCAGTTGAAGGAGCGCGGGGTGACGAGGTCCCCCAAGAAGGGGGGCTGCGCCACCCCGGCCCAGGCTCTCGGGCTGGTCTTCAGCGTGCTGAGGGACACCCCCGTGCCGCCGAAGGTGCGCGCCGCGCTCATGCGGCTGGCGACCGACCTTCCGGGTGTCACCAGGCTTCCCCGGGCCACCGATCCGCTCGGCCGCACCGCCGTGGGCCTGGCGGCCGACCTCTCGGCCGACCCGACCGGAGAGGTGACGCGCGAGGAGGTCCTCTTCGCCCCCGGCACCGGGCAGCTGCTCGGTGCCCGGAGCGTGCTCGTCAAGCCGGGACGGAACGACGAACGCTGGCAGACGCCCGGCCGGACGACGCACTACTGGGCGATCGTCGCCTCGGGCTGGACGGACACCATGCCCAAGCCGCCTGCCGCGGTCCGGTAGGCGCGGACGCGCGAGTTCCCAACGCCCTCGGACCGGTCGGCGCCCCGGTCCGAGGGCTCGCGCCATCTCGGCGGGGGGTGGCGTGCCGCGCGAGTCGCCACCCCGCCGGACGGGGACGTCGGGGCAGCCGGCGGAGGCCGGGTTTTAATGGTGACCAGGGAGTACGCACGGCGAAGCGATCAAGGTCAAGGCGGAGTCGGCTTGGGTGATCCCACGGGCCGCCGTCCCCCTCGCGGCGTCGCCAGGCACACCCGGCGCGGGTTGGGCGCGCTGGGTGCCGTCCTCGCCGTGCTGCTGCCGGTCTCGGCGTCCGGGCCCGGGGTGTGCCCGCGATCCGGTGCCGGCGGCGTCTCCCCGGGCTTCGTCCCGCCGCCCGGTGCTCCGCGTTCCGGCGGGCCGCCGGAGCGCGGGCCGCCCGCCGGCAGTCCGCTCGCGGTCAACGGGAGGCTCCGGGTCTGCGGCACGCGGCTGTGCAACGAGCACGGCAGCCCCGTCCAACTGCGCGGCATGAGCGCGCACGGCCTGCAGTGGTACCAGGACTGCCTCACCCGCGGCTCGCTGGAGGCGCTGGCCCGCGACTGGAAGGCGGACGTTCTCCGGCTGCCGGTGTACGTGCGGGAGGGCGGCTACGAAAGCGGCCCCCGCCGGACCACCGACCGGGTCCACGGCCTCGTCGCGCAGGCCGCCGCCCTCGGCATGTACGTGATCGTCGACTGGCACGTGCTCGGCCCGGGGGATCCGCACCGCGACCTCGGGCGGGCCGCGACGTTCTTCACCGAGATCGCGCGACGGCACGCGGCGCGGGGGAACGTGCTGTACGAGATCGTCAACGAGCCGTACCTGGTGCCCTGGGCGCGCGTCCGCGACTACGCCGAACGGCTGGTGCCGCTGATCCGGCGGTACGACCCCCGCGCGCCGGTCCTGGTCGGGACGCGCGGCTGGTCCTCGCTCGGCGTGTCGGAGAACTCCGACGAACGGGAGATCGTCAACGCCCCGGTGCGCGCGGGCAACGTCATGTACACGTTCCACTTCTACGCGGGCGCCCATGGACGCCGGTATCTGGACGCGCTGTCACGCGCGGCCGACCGGATCCCGGTGTTCGTCAGCGAGTTCGGCACCACGGACCCCCAGGGCGTGGGCGACGACTTCGGCCGGCCGGGCGGTATCTCGACCTGATGGCCCGCAAGAAGATCAGCTGGGTGAACTGGAACTACAGCGACGTCTCGGTGTTCCGCGCCGGGACCTGCCCGCACGGCCCGTTCGCGGGCACCGCGTCCCTGCGTCCCGCGGGCGTGTGGATCCGGGCCCGGCTGCGGGCCCCCGATCAGGCGCCGCGGCGGCCGGGGGGCTGACCGGCGCCGACGCGGGCGGCGAGGCCGTCCAGGACGCAGTCGAGGCCGAAGGTGAAGCGGCCCTCCAGGACGTCGGCGTCGTCCTGGGCCCAGACCTGGGTGATGTGCTCGGCCAGGCGCGGGCGTTCGGCGTTGACGCGCTCCAGGTAGGCGCCCATGGCGGCCAGCCACTCGTCGGTGGTGGTGCCCCGCTGGTGGACCAGCCAGCTGGCCTCGCTGCCCGCCGCGCCGATCACGTAGTCGACGATCACCGCCCAGGCGTACTCCAGGTCGTAGCCGGTGAACCCGGCGTGCCCCAGCGCGGCCAGGACCTCGTCCATGACCCGGGTGGCGTTCGGGCCGATCATGGGGCGGCTGCCGAACAGCGTGACCGTCCACGGGTGCCGGTGGATCATCGTGCGCAGCGAGCGGGCGTAACCGGTCATGGCGGCGCGCCAGCCGCCCTCGGCGGTCGCCGGAGGGACCGTCACCTCGGCCATGACCCGGTCCATGGCCAGTTCCAGGAGCTCCTCCTTGTTGGCCACGTGCCAGTAGACGGAGGTCGCGCCGGCGTTCAGCCTGGCGCCGAGCCGCCGCATGCTGAGCCTGCCCAGGCCGTCGGCGTCGAGCAGTTCCAGGGCCGCGTCGACGATCTGCTCGCGGTGCAGGGTGGGCTGCTGCTCGCGCCTGGACCGCGCCGGCCGCGTCCACACCGACACGGGTGCCTGTGCCTTCGCCATCCGCACACCTCCTGACCGGTCCAGGGTAGCCGCACTTGAACACTGTGCGAGGCGCCTCGTACAGTGTGCGAGTCAACTCGAACACTGTACGAGGAGTGGGCGATGAACCCGTACCGACCCCCCGAACCGCACCCGCGCCGCTGGCGGATCCTCGGTGTGCTGTGCCTGAGCCTGTTCGCGGTCGTGGTGGACAACACGATCCTCAACGTGGCCGTCCCGGCGCTGCTGCGGGACCTGGACGCCACCACCTCCGACGTGCAGTGGACGATCGACGCCTACTCGCTGGTGTTCGCCGGGCTGCTCCTGACCGCGGGCGGCCTCGGCGACCGGTACGGCCGCCGGCGGGCGATGGTCGCCGGGTTCGCGCTGTTCGGCGGCGGGTCGCTGCTGGCCGCGTTCGCCGCCGGCCCCGGCTGGGTGATCGCCATGCGGGCGCTGATGGGCGTGGGCGGCGCGCTGATCATGCCGGGCACGCTGGCGATCATGGCGGAGGTCTTCGCCCCGGACGAGCGCGCCAAGGCGTTCGCGATCTGGGGCTCCACCTCGGTCGTCGGCGTGGCGCTCGGCCCCACCCTGGGCGGCCTGCTGCTGGAGCACTTCTGGTGGGGCTCGGTGTTCCTGGTGAACGTGCCGGTCGCCGCCGTCGCGGTGGTCGGGCTGGTCGCGCTGGTGCCCGAGTCGCGCGGGCCCGAGCGCCGCGCCGACGTCGCGGGCGCCGTGCTGTCCACGATCGGCATGGCGGCCCTGGTCTGGGCGGTCATCTCCGGTCCCGGGCACGGCTGGACGGGCGCGCGCACGCTCGGCGGGCTGGCTACGGCCGTGGCGGCGCTGGCCGCGTTCGCGCTGTGGCAGCACCGCAACCCCGAACCCATGCTGGACCTGCGCCTGCTGGGGCGGCGCGACTTCTCCGGCGCCGCGGTCATGATCGCCGTGTTCTCGTTCGCGCTGGCCGGGACCCTGTTCGCGCTCACCCAGTTCCTGCAGCTGGTGCTCGGGTACGGGCCGCTGCGGGCGGGCCTGGCGCTGCTGCCGGTCGCGGCCGCCGGCGCCGTCGGCAACGGCGTGGGCGCCGCCCTGGAGGGCCGGCTCGGCAACGCCCCCGCCCTGGTCGCCGGGTTCCTGGCCATCTCCGCCGGGCTCGGCGCGATCGGCCTGGTGGACCCGGGCGACGGCTACCCGGCGATCCTGACCGGGCTGGTCGTGCTCGGCTTCGGCGCCGGGCTCGGCTCACCGCCCGCCTACAGCAGGCTGATGGCCGCCGTCCCCCGGGAGCAGGCGGGCGTGGGCTCCGCGGTGAACGACGCGGGCCAGGAGGTCGGCAACGCGATGGGCGTGGCGGTGCTCGGGAGCGTCATCTCCGCCGCGTACGCGCGCGGGCTGCCCGGCACCGCCCCGGACGCGGCGCGGCACTCGCTCGGCGAGGCCCTGTCGCTGGGCGACCCCGGCCTGGCGCAGGCCGCCCGCGACGCGTTCGTGCACGCCCTGTCGACGGGCGCCCTGGCGGCCGCCGCCGCGACCCTGGCCGTCGCGGTCCTCGCCGCGCTGGCCTTCCGCGGCGGCCGGGCCCGGCCCCCGGCTAGAACACCTCGGCCCCGAACCGCTGCAGCGCCTCGGTCACCGGCTGGAAGAACGTGACACCGCCGACCCGGCAGTCGCCCGAGCCGCCGGAGGTCAGCCCCAGCGCGGTCGTCCCGGCGAACAGGGGCCCGCCGCTGTCGCCCGGCTCGGCGCACACCGTCGTCTGGATCATGCCGCTGACCGTGCCCTCGGGGAAGTTGACGGTCGCGCCGACGGCGGTGACCCGGCCGGTGGAGACCCCGGTGGTGCTTCCGCTGCGCGCGACCCGCTGCCCCACGACCGCCTCCCCGGCCTCGGTGATGTCGCGGGTCTGCCCGTTGTAGAGGTTGACGCCGCCCTGCCCGGCCTGGCCCGCCTGCGCGGACCGCACGAGCGCGAAGTCGTCGCCGGGGAAGCTGCTGGCGACCGTGGCGCCGAGCGGCCGGGCGCCCCGCTGGTCGGCCGTCCACTCCGGCACGGCGTTGCCGCAGTGCCCGGCGGTGAGGAAGAAGTCCTCGCCGCCGCGGCGGACGTTGAAGCCCAGCGAGCAGCGCGACCCTCCGCCGAAGATCGCGTCCCCGCCGTCGGCGAAGGTGCGCAGCCGCCCCGCGAACCGCACCATCCGCACGGACGAGCCCATCTGCCGCGCCGTCCGCTGGACGCGGGCCATGCGGGCGCCGGTGACCGACGCGTCCGTCCACAGCACCACCTGGGACGTGACGGGGTCCACGGCCCAGCCGGTGCCCGGCACGTCCGCCATCGAGTCGCGCAGCGTCGCGGTGACGCGGTTCAGCGTGGCCGGGGCGCGCCGCGCCGTCTTCGGCACGGCACCGGCCGCGCGCACCATGGCCGCGTCGCCGTCGTTGGTGACGGTGACCACCGCGCGGCCCGCCGAGTCGACGTAGCCGCCGTTGGTGCGGGCGCCGAGCCGGCCGGCGAGCGGGCCGAGGAGCGCGCCCGCGCCGCCGCCCGCCTTCCGCCGCCCGGCCTGCGCGGCGTTCTGCCCGCCGCGGGCACCCCCGGCCAGCGCGGCCTCGCGTGGCGGGTCCGTCTTCGCGTCGGTGTTCACCGCGTACAGCGAACCGGCCACCAGCCCCGCGGCCCCGAGGACCACCGAGGTACCGGTGACCATCGCGCGCAGACGGCGTTTCCTGGCGGTGTTCGGACGCCCCATGAGCCCTCCCAGCTCCCACATCCCGGGATCTACGTCGGGGAGATACGGCGCCTGGCCGCGACGAAGTTCAAACCGGAACGAAACGGAGCCGGGAGGGGCCCGTCAGAGCAGGTCGCCCGGCGTGGTGCCGGCCGCGGTGAGCGGGAGGCCGAGTTCGGCGCGTTCGGCCAGCCACAGGCTGGGGCGGTAGCGCGGGTCGCCGGTCGCGGCGTGCAGCCCGCGCAGGACGCGCAGCACGGTGGCGGCGCCCGCGTGGTCGCCCCACTCCAGCGGGCCGCGCGGGTAGCCGAGGCCGAGCCGCACCGCCGTGTCGATGTCGTCCGCGCGGGCCAGCCGCTGCTCGGCGATGGCGCAGCCGACGTTCACGATGGAGGCGAGCAGCCGCTGCGCCACCGGCGCGGGCGCGTCCCGGACCACGGTGACGGGCCGTCCGGTCGCGGCGAGCGCGGCCAGCGCGGCACGCCCGGCGGCCGGGTCCACGCCGGGATGCACGCCGAGGGTGAGCCGCGATGCGAAACCGCCGAGCGGGTCGACGCCGAGCACCCGCTCGGCGGGCAGGCCGTGCTCGCGCGCCACGTCCAGCGCGCTGCGCCCGTACGGGGCGACGAGCACCACCGCGTCGGCCGACGGGCGCTCACCCCGCTCGACGTTCTGGCCGAGCAGGGAGCCGAGGGCGTCCCGCACGCCCGGCTCGGTGTCGTGCACCCAGACCGGACGCGCCTCGGCGGCCGGGACGGCGGCCTCCGGCGGCTCCTGCTTGGCGCCGTCCACGTACCGGTAGAAGCCCTCGCCGGACTTGCGGCCGAGCAGCCCCGCCTCCATCCGCGCCCGCGTGATCCGGGACGGACGCAGCCGCGGCTCGTCGTAGAAGCCCGTCCAGATGCTCTCCAGCACCGGATGCGACACGTCCAGCCCGGTCAGGTCCAGCAGCTCGAACGGGCCCATGCGCAGGCCGAGCACGTCGCGGGCGATCCGGTCGACGTCCACCGGCTCGGCCACGGCCTCGCCCAGGATCTGCAGCGCCTCGGTCACCAGGCCGCGCCCGGCGTGGTTGACCAGGAACCCGGGGGTGTCGGGCGCCAGCACCGGTTCGTGGCCGAGCCGCCGGACGAGATCGGTCAGCGCCCCCGGGATCCACGCGGCGGTCCGCGCCCCGGCGATCACCTCGACCAGCCGCATCAGCGGCACCGGGTTGAAGAAGTGCAGCCCGGCCAGGCGGCTCGGATCGGCCAGCCCCGCCCCGATCGCCGTCACCGACAGCGAACTGGTGTTGGTCGCCAGCACCGTGTGCCCGGGGCAGATCTTCTCCAGCGCGGCGAACAGCTCCCGCTTGGTCGCCACGTCCTCGCGGACGGCCTCGATCACCAGGTCGCACCCGTCCGCCGGGGCGAGCGGCCCGGCCACCGGACGCAGCCGCGCCGTCGCCGCCGCCGCGTCCTCGTCCGTCATCCGGCCCTTGGCCGCCAGCCTGCCGAACATGCCCGACACGTGGTCGACGGCGGCCGTCACCGCCTCGGGACGGACGTCGGCGAGCTCGACCGTCAGCCCGCCCGCCGCCGCCAGCTGTGCGATTCCGCGGCCCATCACGCCCGTGCCGACCACCCGCACCGTGCCGACCCGTTCCGCCCAGCCGTCCATCGCCGCCTCCTGTTCGCGCGCGGATTCCTGACCGCATTCAACCTTCACTGAGCGGAAGGCCGGAGGCCGGGGTGATCGGCGGACGGCGTAGCCTCGCAGTGGCCGCTGTTCGTCGCGCAGTGGCCTGGTTGGGCCGGTTTCACGGTGAGGAGCGAAACGATGCGCGATGTGGTGATCTGCGAGCCGCTGCGTACCCCGATCGGCCGGTTCGGCGGGGTGCTCAAGCCCGTACCGCCCGTCGAGCTGGCCGCCACCGTGATCCGGGCGCTGCTGGAGCGCACCGGCCTGCCCGGCGACGCGGTGGACGAGGTGATCCTCGGCCACTGCTACCCGACCTCCGACGCGCCCGCCATCGGCCGGGTCGCCGCGCTCGACGCCGGGCTGCCCGTCGGCGTCGGCGGCGTCCAGATCGACCGGCGCTGCGGCTCGGGGCTGCAGGCCGTGCTCGACGCGGCCATGCAGATCCAGACCGGCGTCAGCGACCTGATCATCGCGGGCGGCGCGGAGAGCATGAGCAACGCGCCGTTCTACACCACCGAGGCGCGCTGGGGCCTGCGCGGCGCCTCCCTGGAGCTGCACGACTCGCTGGCGCGCGGCCGCGTCACCGCCGGCGGCCGCAACCACCCCGTCCCCGGCGGCATGCTGGAGACCGCCGAGAACCTGCGCCGCGAGTACGGCATCCCGCGCGAGGAGCAGGACGAGCTGGCCGTGCGCTCGCACCAGCGGGCCGTCGCCGCCCAGCGCGAAGGCCGGTTCGACGACGAGATCGTCCCCGTGACCATCCGGTCGCGCAAGGGCGACACGGTGGTCGACACCGACGAGCACCCCCGGCCCGACACGTCCATGGAGAGCCTGGCCAAGCTGCGTCCCGTCCTCGGCAGGACCGACGACGAGGCCACCGTCACCGCCGGGAACGCCAGCGGCCAGAACGACGCCGCCGCCGTGTGCGTGGTGACCACCCCCGAACGGGCCGCCGAACTGGGGCTGCGGCCGCTCGTCCGGCTGGTGTCGTGGGCCCGCGCCGGGGTGCCGCCGCGCACCATGGGCATCGGCCCCGTCCCCGCCTCGGCCAAGGCCCTGGACGCCGCCGGGCTCACCCTCGCCGACATGGACCTCATCGAGCTGAACGAGGCGTTCGCCGCGCAGGTCCTCGCCGTCACCCGCGAGTGGGAGTTCAAGGACGCCGACTTCGACCGTCTCAACGTCAACGGCTCGGGCATCTCCCTCGGCCACCCGGTCGGCGCCACCGGCGCCCGCATCCTGGCCACCCTCGCCCGCGAGATGCACCGCCGCGACGCCCGGTACGGCCTGGAGACCATGTGCATCGGCGGCGGCCAGGGCCTGGCCGCCGTCTTCGAACGCGTCTGACGGGCCCCGGCCCCGTCACGCCCGCGCCCGCGGCCCGATGGAACCGGACCCGGGCGCGGAGGCGTCCCTTCGTTGATCAACACGTCGATCACGGAGGAGAGACCCTCGATGAGCTACGCGATCATGCCTTACGCCGTGCCCCTGAACGAGCTCCAGGCGATGATCGGCTCGCGCGACACCGCGCTGCTGGACCGGCTGCGCTCGCAGTGGTCGAGCCACCTGGCGTCCCTGGACGAACTGCGCGAGGACACCGGCCTGGACGGCGACGACGTGCCGTCCGCCGAGCGGGCCCTGGAGCAGATGATCATGGGAGAGCCGTACGACGACCGCATCGGCTTCCTCTACGGCTACTGCCTCAAGATCCTCTGCGGGTACGCGGGGTGGAGCCTGCCCAACGAGGGCTGGTGGGGCATGCGGTTCTCGTGGTTCGAGACCGTGGCCGGCGAGCTCAAGAACGCCGGTGTGGACTTCGACCCCACCGACCTCATCTTCGGCGGGGCGCCGATCTCGCTGCCCTTCATCGGGGACTTCCCCAACATCGGCCATCTGAAGCGCGCCGAGATGATCCCGCTGCTCGCCCGCTTCGACGGCCTGAACGAGGACGCCGTCACCGATCGGGAGGCGCTGGAGGCGATCCTGCAGATCCGCGACTGGCTCCGCCAATGCGTGGCGGCCGAACGCGACCTGGTCTGCTTCTACCACTGACCGGCGTCGCCGAGCCCCGAGCGCGGAAAGCGCCATACCGCGCTACCGGCAGGAGCAGCCGCGACGGTGGCGGACGCATCCCCGTCCCGTGCGCCAGTGGCGCCGGCCGCCCGTCCGCCGGCTCGCTGGGGACGAGGTGATCGGGCGGCGGGTCGAGGGCCGGCAGAGCGGGTGGCGAGCCCGCCGGGTACCGAAGCCGTCCGGCGCGGTACCCGGCGGGCCCGTCCGATGAGGAGGAGAGCGCTTCGAGGGCGGTGAGGGCCTGGCCGCCGTCTTCGAACGCGTCTGACCGCCCACGACTGGCCACTCCGTGTCCAGGTAGGGAAGGCTGGGGCCATGGTGGCGGAAGGGATCACAAGGTTCGGCGAACCCATGAGCGAGCGGGGGGTGGCGTTCCGCTGCGCCGAGTGCGGCGAGGTGGCGGCCACCGTGCGGCTCCAGCCCCGCGAGGGCCCCGTGAACATGGGGCCACCGCTCGGATATCAGCGGCAGCCCCGGGACGGCGCCGTCCTGGACGGCTTCCTGGGCACGGTATGGCACGCGATTGAGCGCCTGACCTATGACGAGATGGCCTGGTTCGTGGCACAGGAACGGCCGGACGCCGCCTGGCTGCGCGCCAAGGACTGGCAGCTCGCGCCGTTCTACTGCCGCCACTGCGAGCTGAACTACTGCCGCGCCGACTGGCACCCCCAGGTCCGCTTCGACGAAGGCTTCTACGACTGCACCGTGGGCCACTGCCCCCGCGGCCACCAACAGACGATCGACGACTGACCCGCGCCGGAAACCCATGCGCCGCCGGGCTTGTCCGGCCGATTCGCGGTGCATATATATAGGCGATCTCGCGTGGCCGGGACCGGCCCTCGCGGGGGCGGCGTCCTGTGGCCGGGTGGGACGACGCATGCGGTGGAAGGAGCATAAGCTACCGCCGAGTAGTATTCGGGGCCCGGATGAATCACGGACTGTCGCGAGCCCTACGCTGGCAGCCGACGCCGTACCTCGGGAGGACGGAACAGTGTTCTGGCTCACATTGATACTCGGGCTCGCCGGAACGGCGGTCGCGGTGGCGCTCGCCGGGCGGCGGGTCCTGTTCCTGTGGAAGCTGTTCACCAGCGGGCAACCCGACCCCGAGCGCGTCCTGCAGGTCAAGCGTGATCCCAAGGCCGACCTGGAGGGCCAGGTCGTGGAGGTCATGGGTCAGCGCAAGCTGCTCAAGTGGACCGCCTCCGGCCTGGCGCACTTCTTCGTCATGTGGGCGTTCATCCTGCTGATCACCGTCTACCTGGAGGCGGCCGTCGCGCTGCTGTTCGGGCTGGACGCGCACATCCCCGGCCTGCAGACGTGGGGCCCGATCGGGTTCGTCCAGGACACCATCGCGCTGCTGTGCCTGGCCGGGCTCGTCGTGTTCTCGATCATCCGGTGGAAGAACTCGCCGAAGAAGCTGGACCGCAAGTCCCGGTTCAAGGGCTCGCACACCGGCGGCGCCTGGCTGATCCTGTTCATGATCTTCAACGTGATCTGGACGATGTTCTTCTTCCGGGGCGTGGCCGAGGCCAGCGGCAACCTCGCCTTCGGCAAGGGCGCGTACTTCTCCTACCTGACCGGGCAGCTGTTCGAGGGGCTCGGCCACGACACCCTCGAGGTGCTGGAGTCGATCGGCCTGCTGGCCCACATCTACGTCGCGCTGATCTTCCTGGTCATCGTCGTCAACTCCAAGCACCTGCACATCTTCCTGGCGCCGCTGAACGTCATGTTCAAGCGCCGCCCGGACGGCCTGGGCGCCGCCCAGCCGATGATGAGCAACGGCAAGCCGCTGGACTTCGAGGAGGCCGACCCCGACGAGGACGTCTTCGGCCGCGGCAAGATCGAGGACTTCACCTGGAAGGGCTTCCTCGACATGGCCACCTGCACCGAGTGCGGGCGGTGCCAGTCGCAGTGCCCGGCCTGGAACACCGGCAAGCCGCTGTCGCCGAAGATGGTCGTCCTGGACCTGCGCGACCACGCGTTCGCCAAGGCCCCCTACATGCTCGCCTCCGAGGAGGAGCGGGAGAAGTTCACCGACGAGCAGAAGACCGCCATGCAGGTGGACAAGCCGCTCGTCGGCGAGGACGGCGTCATCCACCCCGACGTGCTGTGGTCGTGCACCAACTGCGGCGCCTGCGTCGAGCAGTGCCCGGTCGACATCGAGCACATCGACCACATCCTGGACATGCGCCGCTTCCAGGTGATGATCGAGTCGAGCTTCCCGTCCGAGGCGGGCGTGATGCTCAAGAACCTGGAGAACAAGGGCAACCCGTGGGGCATGTCGGAGATGAAGCGCCTCGAATGGATCGAGGAGCTGGACTTCGAGGTCCCCGTCGTCGAGGAGAAGGTCCCCGAGGACGCCGAGTACCTGTTCTGGGTGGGCTGCGCGGGCGCCCTGGAGGACCGCGCCAAGAAGACCACCAAGGCCGTCGCCGAGCTGCTGCACATCGCGGGCGTCAAGTTCGCCGTGCTCGGCCCGATGGAGGCCTGCACCGGTGACCCGGCCCGCCGCCTGGGCATGGAGTTCGTCTTCCAGATGCTGGCCCAGCAGAACGTGGAGACGCTCAACGAGGCCGGCGCCAAGAAGATCGTGGCGACCTGCCCGCACTGCTTCAACACCCTGGCCAACGAGTACCCGCAGCTCGGCGGCAACTACGACGTCGTCCACCACACCCAGCTGCTGGCGCACCTGGTCGAGGAGGGCAAGCTCACCCCGATCACCCCGATCGAGGAGAACATCACCTACCACGACCCGTGCTTCCTGGGCCGCCACAACAAGGTCTACAAGCAGCCCCGCGACATCATGGCCAAGGTCCCGGGCGTCAAGACCCAGGAGATGCACCGGCACAAGGACCGCGGCTTCTGCTGCGGCGCCGGCGGCGCGCGCATGTGGATGGAGGAGCGCATCGGCAAGCGCATCAACACCGAGCGCGTGGACGAGGCCCTGGGCACCAACCCCGACACCGTCTCCACCGCCTGCCCGTTCTGCCTGGTGATGCTGGGCGACGCCATCAACGAGAAGAAGAACGCGGGCGAGGCCAAGGAGTCGCTGGAGGTCGTGGACGTCTCCCAGCTGCTCATCCGCTCCGTCAAGGGCGAGGGCAGCCCCCAGGGGGAGAAGGAGCCCGCCACCGCGGAGTGAGCCCGCGGAGTGAGCCCCGCGGAGTGAGCTGACCGACCGCGAGCAAAGGGAAAGGGCCGTCCGGTGACCGGACGGCCCTTTTCCTTGCGCGGCGACGTTCTCGGTGACGCCGGCGGCGCGATCAGCCGGTGATCGACGTGGCGAAGGTCGGGTTGGCCTTCAGCCACTCGTCGACCGCCTGGTCGGGCTTGCCCTTGTACTTGTTCTCCATGAGGTCCTCCAGGGACCCCAGCTGCTGGTCGTTCATCTTGAACTTCTTCAGCCAGCCGGTGACCTCGGGCTGGTCCTTGCTGAAGTCCTCGCGGGCGACGGTGTTGATGCCGTCGGGCTGGCCCATCGCGCCCTTGGGGTCGGCCAGGTCGCGGACCGGGTACTTGCTGTACGCCCAGTGCGGCCGCCACAGCGTGACGATGATGTCCTTCTTGGCGTCGGTGGCCTTCTTCAGCTCGCTGAGCATGGCCGCCGTGGACGAGGTCGTCACCTCGTACTCGTCCTTCAGCCCGTAGGCGGGCAGCATCTTCTCCTGCGCCACCCGGTACAGGCCCGAGCTCTTCTCGATGCCGATGATCTTGCCGCCGTACTGGCCGCCCTTGCCCTTGAGGTCCTCCAGCGACTTCAGCGGCGAGTAGTTCGGGACCGCGATCGTCAGCGGCGCCTTGTCGTACCAGACGCCGATCTTCTCCAGCTTGTCGCCGTACCGCTTCCAGTAGTCCTCGTGGGTGCCCGGCAGCCAGGCGTCCACGAACACGTCCACGTCGCCGCGCGCCATGCCGGTGTAGAGCGGACCGGTGTCGAGCGTCTTCACCTCGACGGTGTAGCCCTTGTCGGTGAGCATCCGCTTCCACAGCGCCGTGGCGGCCTCACCCTCGGCCCAGCCCGCCACCACGCCGATGGTGATCTCCTTGTCGTCCCCCGAGCCCGATCCGCCGCCGCATCCGGCCGCGGTCAGCGCCACGGCCAGCGCCGCGGTGGCGATGGTCAGACCCTTGAACTTCAAGCGCATGCTGTCATGTCCTTCCGTCGGTTACAGGAGTTCAGGCGGGCGTACCGGGGGTTTCCGGGCACGGTCGTCCGGCGCCACGCCTGGACGGCCGCCCGCGTGCGTCACGGGTGCGCACCACGGCTCGTGCCCGTGTGCGCGCGGGGGCGGCCGTCCGTCCGCCGCAGGTCGATCAGGCGGTCATCTTGGCGGTGGCGCGGGACACGGCCGAGCGGTCGCCCAGCGCCGAGGTGACGCGGTCCAGGAAGATGGCCAGCACCACGACGGCGAGCCCGCCCTCGAAGCCCTTGGCGATGTCGACCCGCTGGATGCCCTGCAGCACCTCGTCGCCGAGGCCGCCGGCGCCGACCATCCCCGCGATGACGACCATCGACAGCGCCAGCATGATCAGCTGGTTGACCCCCGCCATGATGGACGGCATGGCCAGCGGGATCTGGATACGCGTCAGGATGCGTCCCGGCGCGGTGCCGAACGCCTCGCCGGCCTCCACCATCTCCGCGTCGACGCCGCGGATGCCCAGCTCGGTCAGGCGCACCCCGGGCGGCAGCGCGAAGATCACCGTCGCCACCACGCCGGGCACCACACCGATGCTGAAGAAGAAGATCGCCGGGATCAGGTAGACGAACGCCGGCATCGTCTGCATGAAGTCCAGCACGGGACGCAGCACCCGGCTGGTCATGTCGTTGCGCGCCGCCGCGACGCCCAGCGGGAGCGCCAGTATCAGCGCCACCACCGTCGACACCAGCACCAGCGCGAGGGTGTCCATGGCCGGCTCCCACAGCTCCATGCTGTCGATCAGCGCGAAGCCCACCAGCGAGAACACGCCCAGCTTCCAGCCGCTCAGGAACAGCGCCAGCAGCGTGAAGACGCCGACCAGCACCAGCGGGGGCGGTGCCGTCAGCAGGCTGGTCAGCCCCTCGACCGCGCCCTCCACGGCCGAGCCGATCGCGTCGAACAGCCAGCCCAGGTTGTCGGTCAGCCAGTCCACGACGTCGGCGAACCACTCGCCGACCGGGGCGCGCGGCAGCTCCACGGCCGCCACCACGGCGTCAGCCGGCATTGCTCACCTCCCGCGTCGCCGCGGGCACGTTCTCCCTGGGCTCCGCCGGGGGCGCGGCCGAGTCGGTGACCTCGTGCAGATGCGTGCTGATCGCGCCGAGCGCGGCCAGCAGCGTCACCCGCGGGATCACGCCGAGCAGCGTGCCCCTGCCGTCGGTGACCGGTACCGGCAGGTCGCTCTCGGCGCAGCGGGCGAACAGGTCGGCCACCGGGGTGTCGGGGGAGACGGGGTCCAGGTCGCCCGGGTCGAGCAGCCCGTCCAGGTTCTGCCGCCCGTCCTGCACCGCGTCGGCGATCTTGGCGGCGCTCACCCGGCCGACCAGCCTGCGGTCGCGGCCCACCACGAACGCCGCACCGGTCTGGTGCTCGCGCATCGTGCGCAGCGCCGTCCGCGGGCCGGTGTTGGCGGGCACGGTGACCAGCGGCTTCTCCATGACGGACGCGGCGGTCAGGACCCTGGTACGGTCCACGTCCTGCACGAACTGCGCCACGTAGTCGTTGGCGGGGTCGGTGAGGATCTCCTCGGCCGTGCCGATCTGCACGATCCGGCCCTCGCGCATCACCGCGATGCGGTCACCGATGCGCATGGCCTCGTTGAGGTCGTGGGTGATGAACACGATCGTCTTGCCCAGCCGGCCCTGCAGGTCCAGCAGCAGGTCCTGCATCTCCCGCCGGATCAGCGGGTCGAGCGCGCTGAACGCCTCGTCCATCAGCACGATGTCGGTGCCGGACGCCAGCGCGCGGGCCAGACCCACACGCTGCCGCATCCCGCCCGACAGCTGGCCGGGCAGGTGGTCCTCCCAACCGTCCAGGCCCACCACCTCGAGGAACTCGCGGGCGGTCTTCTCCCGCTGCTCCCTGGGCACCCCCTGGACCTCCAGCCCGTACGCGGCGTTGGCGAGGACGCTGCGGTGGGGGAACAGCGCGAAGTGCTGGAAGACCATACTGATCTTCTTCTGCCGCAGTTCGCGCAGCGGCTTGGCGGGCATGCGGGCGATGTCCTGCCCGTCGACCTCGACGCGTCCCGAGGTCGGCTCCAGCAGCCCGTTCAGCATCCGGATCAGCGTGGACTTGCCGGAGCCCGACAGGCCCATCACCACGAAGGTCTCGCCGCGCTCCACCTCGAACGTGGCGTCGACCACGGCGGGAGTCACGCCCAGGGCGCGGATCTCCGCCAGATCCGCACCGGCGTCAAGTTTTCGCAGAGCTTCGCCGGTCTTGCGGCCGAACAGCTTGGTAACGCTTTCCGCGCGGAGTATGGACACGGTCTCCTTTCCGGGTTTCCACGGACACCCGGTACGAGCCGGGTGCCACCCCCGGGGGCTGCCAGGGGCGCGCGGAAACATCTCCATGAGCGCGTCCTTGCGGCGCTCCGAGGTTTCCTTTCCACGGCCTTGTCGTCCGGCGTGATGTGGTTCACACAAAGTGAAGGTCAACCGGACGTCAACGCTGTGCGTCGACTGAAACTACCCTCCCTGGGTAGATGTTTCATCTTTTGGTGATCTGAGTCACACTCCGCGGCGGTCCGCGCACACTCCCCCCACGGTGGGGCCCTCCGCTCACACCCCACCGCGATGTCACGTTCCAGTACCTACCCCCCAGCAACCACGCACAAGCCCCTGCGCTACCCCTCCCCACCTCTCCCCACACCAACACCCGTACACCCCGTGAACTCCCTCACGAAAACCAAAAACCCCACCAATCACCCAAGCCACAAACCCAACACATCCCGCGCTACGCGACGTCCCACGAACTGCTAAGCGCAAGCCGCAAGCACAGGAAGGGCGAGCCTCCCAGCACAAGGCCCCTACGCGTAACCAGCCGAGCACGTGCACGAAGAGCGCGCAAAAGCTCCACACGCGCCGCGGCGCTGGAGGAGGCCCCGTCGCGAGACGCCTGCCTAAGCAGGCGCGCGCGGAGAGCACGCGGAGCCGAGCGCACACCGTGGCGGTGCTGCTCGGCCCGAGGCACATGCGTGTGAGCAGGTGACCGCGTGCGCGGAGAGCACGCGGGGCTGAGTGCGCACCGTGGCGGTGGACGGGGTGCTCGGCGCGGGGGCGCATGCGTGTGAGCAGGCGAGCGCGTGCGTGGAGAGCGTGCGGGGCTGAGCGCACACCGTGGCGGTGGAGAGGCCTGGCGCGAGGCGCATGCGTGTGAGCAGGTGAGCGCGTGCGTGGAGAGCGTGCCGGGCTGAGCGCGCACCGTGGCGGTGGAGGGAATGTTCGGCGCGAGGCACACATGCATGGAACTGACGACGTGTTGGTGGTGGGGGCCGAGGGTTTTTGTGAGCGACGTTGCTGCAAAGGGAGGCGTTCGAGCTGAGGCACACGCGTGGAAACAGGTGACGGTGTGCCTTGAGTGCTGACGAGCCTCCGAGCGGCCCCCGGCCTGTCGCCGACCCGGTCGCATGCGTCGGCGCCACGCGGCGCAGGGCCACGTGGCCATCGCGAGGCGCATGCATGGAACTGACGAGGTGCCGGATGAAGCGGGCGCAGCGTTGTGTGAACGGTGTCAGTGAAAAAGGGTGCTGCTCGATGCAAGACATATCCGTGTGCAAACCGATGACAGTGGGCCTTGAGTGTTGAGGAGGGCTGAGCGCCCCAGAGCGACCCCTGCTTGCCGCCGGCCGGGGCGCGTGCGTCGGCGCCACGCGGCGCAGGGCCACGTGGCCATCGCGAGGCGCATGCATGGAACTGACGAGGTCCGGGAGTGGAAGCGGGGCGGGGTTGATGTGAGTGGTGGTGTGGGGGAAGCGGTTCGATATGAGGTACATGCGCGCAAATAGGTGACTGTGGGCCTTGAGCGCTGAGGACGGCTGTGCGCTCCTGAGCGACTACCTGCCTGTCGCGCCCGTCGTGTCGTGTGGCGGCGCCACGTGGTGTAGGGCCGCGTGGCCATCGCGAGGCGCATGCATGGAATTGACGAGGTGCGCGGGGTGAATGCGGGCAGAGGGTTGACGTGCTGGGACGCCTGCGCGATCGGGTCCACTCTCAAACCGTGGGGAGGGACTGTCGGCGCTCAACGCCGCCCGCGACGCGGTCGGCCTGCACCCGCTGGACTCGGTGATCGACACGTTCGACCGCGTCGACCGGCTGCTCGTGCTGTCCCCACGCGCTCTCGACTACCCCGGCAGGCACTTCCCCGCCTTCCTGCGGCACGTCGGCCCACGCTCGACGACCCGGCGTTGTGAGTGGTGTGTGGAAAGGGGGAGCTGTTCGATGCGAAGCACATGCATGCAAACGGTGAAGTGTGGCCTTGAGTGCTGAGGATGGCTGAGCGCCCTGAGCGGCTACCTGCCTGCCGCCGGCCGGGGCGCGCGCGTCGGCGCCACAGGGCGCAGAGTCGCGTGGCCATCGCGATGTTGCATGCGTGGAACTGACGAAGTGTGAGTGGGGGGCGGGTGAAGGGTTGTTTGCGAGCGGTGTTGTGAAGGAGGAGGCCCGTTCCATGCGAGGTACCAGCGTGGCAACAGGGGAGGTGGGGGCCTGAGCGTTGAGGCGTGGCGTAGAAGGCGGGCCGCCTCCGGTGTGGGAGGCGGCCCTGCGGTGTTCGGAGTCGAGTGTGTGCCTGCGTGACCAGCGGGGCTCCGGGTTAGTGCTTCGCCCCATGGCCTCGGTCTTTGGGGCGGCTGTCGCCCTTGGTGGGCTTGCGGCGGCGGACGACCTCGTAGGGGCGCATCATCTCGTTGTCCTCGTGCTCCAGCATGTGGCAGTGCCAGACGAAGCGTCCGGGGATGTCGAAGCGGGCCTTGATACGGGTCGTCTGCCGGGGCAGCGCGGTCACCGTGTCGAGGTAGCCGGTGTCACCCGGGCCCGGTGGCGCCGTGCCGTCCGGACCGCGTCCGACCACCTGGAACTGGACCTGGTGCAGATGGATCGGGTGCGCTTCCACGGTGTCATTGCGCAATGCCCAGATCTCGGTGGCGCCGAGGATGGGGGACTCGGTGACCGGGTCTCCCCACATGCGCGGTACCGCCGTATCGGATGCGCTGATCGTGCCGAGCAGCGTCCGGATCGGGCTGGCGGTGGGATTGGAGACGGTCGACATCTCCTCGGTGAGCACGAGACGGCGGGTGTTGGCCGCCGCGCCCAGCGACGGGAACGGGGGAAGCCGGAGCTGGTCGGGCGGAACGCTGCGGTCGGGGCCGCTGCGCGGGCGGACCACGAACTTCAGTACCTGGCCCGTGGTCTGCGGGTTCGCCGGTGGAAAGTCCACGCCGGGAGCGCCACGGCCGATGGTGGTGTCCGGGCCTTCGTTGATGAGCCACAGTTCGGTGCCCACGGGGACCTTGCTGAAGTCGATGACGGTGTCGCACCGGTTGCCGGGCGCGATCCGCAGCTGTTCGAACCGCACGGGCTTGGGCAGGAACCCGCCGTCGCTGCCGATCTGCCAGATGGACAGCGCCGCCCGAGCCGGCCGGGCGACCGGGTCGGCCGCGATCTTGAGGATCAGGAACCGCGAGTTGCAGCCGTTGAGGAACCGCAGCCGGTATCGGCGCTGTTCCACCGGCAGCACCGGCCATGTCCTCCCGTTGGCGACCATCGCGTTGCCGAAGAACTCCGGATTCCAGATCGGCGGCACGTCCGTGGCCGGGATGTACGGGCCGGGATAGCCGGCGAACGATCTGCTGTTCGGATAGAACAGCGAGCCGTCGGCGTAGAACGACCGGTCCTGGATCACGATCGGGATGTCGAAGCAGCGCTTGCCCCTGGGGTCGCCGACACCGGGAGTCGGACCGGGCAGCACGCCGTCCGGCAGGTCCGACGGACCGCCCCTCAGCAGGTAGAAGCCGGCCAGCCCCGAGTAGACGTTCGTCCGCGTCATGCCGAGCGCGTGGTCGTGGTACCACAGGGTGGTGGCGCGCTGGTCGTTTCCGTAGTGGAAGGTGGCGCTGCCCGGCCGCCACCGGACACCGAACCGTTGCTCGGATTCGGCCCGGAACCGGTCGTAGAAGGACCCCACCCTGGCGTATTCACGCGGTATGTTCCTCGCCGCCGGGAGATACCACGCCTCCGGGTAACCGTCGCTGTCCTGCAGGGTGTGACCGCCGTGCAGATGCGTCACGATCGGCACCGGCCCGCGATATGGGCCGGGTGTCGAGCTGAACACCGGTGTGGAGTCTCGGCGGGCGGCGCCGCCCGGCGGGTTGGCCCAGTGCAGGGTCGGGTCCACGGCCTCCAGAGACGGCAGGAAATCGCCGCGGGAATCCATCAGCTGGTTGATCCAGGTCACGCGTACTGGACGGCCGACCCTGGCGTTGATGGTGTGAGCCGGATAGCTGAACGTCCCGGGATGCGCCGTCGAGCCGTAGCCCCAGACGGTGGTCCGCGGCATGGACCGCGGCAGGACCTGCTGGCGGAACTGCCGCACCCCGATGCGGTACTCGGTGATGTCGCCGCGACGGCCCACCGGCGGCATCGCGAGCGGAATCAGGAGCTCCTCGACGTACTTGGGGATTCTCGCCGGATCCATGGGCCGCAGCCGTGCCGCTCCGAGGGCGCGTGCGGGAAAGAGCGTCAGCCCACCGCCGGCCGCGGCACCTGCGGCAGCGCCCACCCTGAGAACTTGCCTGCGCGTGAACATGAGCTCCTCCGAACCCGGCGATCAGCCTGCGAAATCGCCTGGAGACTGCCCCGGGAAATGGCGCGCCTAAACCGGCCGACGGTAAACTAACCGCCGCGAAGTCGCCCGATAGTCGTGCTGACAGAAACGCCGGAAAGGTAAGAGGATAAGGCGGCGGATGTGCATGTTCGCAGACTGCCGAATCATGCTGTTTGGGCTGCTCATCGGGCGTACGGTGGGACGTGCGGCCGTCTGAGGCGATCCGGAGGGTTGTGGGGCCTGTACCGGGATGTCGTCCTAGATTCGGCGAAACGTCAGGCTGCTGGCCCTGGGCGCCCGCACGGCCGAATGTGCAATTGCGGCCCATGACAGATGATCAGAGAAATGGTCGCGGCCGCTTCGGACCAGCCACCCGTTGTGCCCCGCCGACGCCGGACGCCTACCACCGCACCGCGGGCCGATGCCGCGGGACGTCGGGTGATGCCGCGGGACGTCGGGTGATGCCGCGGGACGTCGGGCGGTGCTGCGGGACGTCGGGCGATGCCGCGCGACGCCGTCCCGGTGCCGCCGCCTCTAACGCCTCGAACAACGCGGGCGTGCCCCTTGCCATCAGTACTCAGCTGCACGACACCTCCTTCGGCGGCGGCCGAGGATCGGGTGGCACCCGGCCAGGGCCCGCCGAACGTCCCGTTCCTCAACGTCGCGGCGGCGATCAGTGAGGATGCCGGATGGTGGGTCGGCGCGCAGTCCGATGTGTTCGCGGCCCTCCTCGACGTCCCGGAACGCCTGTCCGGTTACCAGCCCTTCCTGCGAATTTGGGCCGCCCGCGGCTGCCGGACGTCCACGTCCACTGGCTCTCGTCGTCCTGCCCTCGACTTGGGCGCCCCGCCGAGTACCCCCGGGCGTTTGTCCTGTTCGTGGCGGTGATCAGTGAGGATGCCGGATGATGGGTCGGCGTGCAGTCCGGGCTGCGGGGCCCTCCTCGACGTCCCCGAATGCCTGTCCGGTTACCAGTTCGTCTTGTGGTTTTGGGGCGCCCGCCGCTGGACGTCTTTGTCTCGCCGACTTTCGTCGTCCTGCCTCCGACTTGGGCGGCCCGCCGAGCACCCTGAGCGTTTGCCTGGTCGCGGTGGCGATCAGCGAGGACGCTCGACAACGGGTCGGCGGCGCAGCTCCGGCGTTCGGTGTCCTCCTCGACGTCCCGGAACGCCTGTCCGGTTACCAGTTCGTCTTGTGGACTTGTGTCGCCCGACGCTGGACGTCCTCGTCCCGCCAACTCTCGTCGTCCTGCGCCTCAATCCGGACACCTCGCCGAGAACCTAAGCGGATTCGTTCTGTAGCTCCCGCGTCCGGTGGCCTACCGGGCACCTCGTTCCGTCCGGATGCCCGGGCGTCCACCCTGCCGGAGCTCGTGTTCGTCCAGCACCTGGCCGCTGTCGCCGGAGCCGCTGTCGCGTCGGTCCCTGGGAGGCTGCGCAGAGGTGCCGTCTTTCCCTGACGACCCGGCACGGGCTGCTCGGCACGAGGCGATCCAGGCATGCGATCGATTTCGGTCGTCGTTTCTTCGTCCGCTACGGCGACGACGGACGGCGCTCAGCCATCGGCTCCCCGATGACCGCAGCGCCCTGCGGGCTCTTGCTGAGCAGGTCCTCGGCAAGGGGATCGCCTGCGACGCCGCCCACCGCTTACACCCGCTCAGCTCCGTCCGCGTCCGGATGGAACGCGATCGCAGCGCCGAGGAGGCCGCGGCCGCCCTGCACGTCCATTCGGAAACTTCCAGACGACCTGCACTGCGTTGCTGGCCGCGGCCTGACGTCCGCCCGCCTTCACGGAGAGCTGGCCGGACATCCGGGCCGCCGGCCGGCTGGGCATTTGGGGCGCCGGCCAGCTGGGCATTTGGGGCGCCGGCCGGCTGGGCAGCACCGCAGACCAGCCGGCCGTGGCGCTGGTCAGCCCATGCTCTTGGCGCCATCCAGGGACTCGCGGATGATGTCGGCGTGCCCGGCGTGCTGGGCGGTCTCGGCGACGATGTGCATGAACACCCGGCGGGCCGACCACCGCACGTCGCCGTCGAACCAGGGGGCCTTCGGCAGCGGCTGGTCGGCGTCCAGGTCGGGCAGGGAGACGACCAGCTCGTCCGTCCGGCTGGCCGCCTCCTCGTAGGCGGCCAGCACCCCGGCGAGCGTCTCCCCGGGCAGCATCCGGAACTCGTCGGCCCGCTTGGCCCAGTCCGCCTCGGTCATGGTGGTGAAGTCGCCCATCGCCGACGGGCCGTTCACGATGAAGTCCGCCCAGTTCCGCTCGACCGAGGTGACGTGCTTGATCAGCCCGCCCAGGCACAGCTCGCTGGCGGTCGTCCGCAGCCCGGCCTGCTCGTCGGTGAGGTCCCGGGTGGTGAAGCGCAGAAAGTGCCGCTGCTTGGCCAGCATCTCCAGCAGGTCGGCGCGCTCGCGGGTGATGGTCAGCTCGTTGACGGTCATGTTCTCGGCCCTCCGTGGTCGTCGCGTGCAGAACCCACGCTAGGAGCCACAGCGGTCACTTTCTGACCTCAATTGCGCGAGGATGGAGAACGTGGCGAACACCAGCACCCGGACGCTGCGACTGCTGTCCCTGCTCCAGACCCACCGGTACTGGCCGGGTACCGAACTGGCGGAACGGCTGGGCGTCTCCGTCCGCACCCTGCGCCGGGACATCGACCGGCTGCGTGAGCTGGGCTATCCGGTGGAGGCGCAGCGCGGCGTGGACGGCGGCTACCAGCTGGCCGCCGGCGCGGCCCTGCCGCCGCTGATGATCGACGACGAGGAGGCGGTCGCCCTGGCGGTGGGGCTGCAGACCGCCGCACAGGGCGCGGTCGAGGGCATCGCCGAGTCCTCGGTACGCGTGCTGGCCAAGGTGGTCCAGGTGATGCCGCCCCGGCTACGCCGGCGGGTCGAGGCGCTTCGCGCGATGACCGTGCCCGCCGGCTGGGGCGGTCCGGGCAGGGCGGGCGTCGACCCCGGCGTCCTCACCACACTCGCGCTGGCCTGCCGCGACAGCGAACAACTCCGCTTCTCCTACACCGCAGCCGACGGCCGCCACACCGACCGGCACGTCGAACCGCATCGGCTGGTCCCTTTCGGGCGGCGCTGGTACCTGGTCGCCTACGACCTCGCCCGGCACGACTGGCGCAGTTTCCGAGTCGACCGGCTCTCGGCACCGGACGGCACCGGCGCCCGGTTCCGTCCTCGCGACCTGCCCGCCGCCGACGCCGCCGAGTTCGTCCGCGCCGGCCTGGAGAACCTGCCCCGCCCCTACCAGGTGGAGGTGCTCGTCGACGCCCCTGCCGCGACCGTCCGCGAACGCATGGGCCGCTGGAGCACCGTCGAGGAGATCGACGCCGAGCACTGCCGGGTGCACATGACCACCGACTCCCTGGACTGGCCGACCATGGCGCTGGGCGCCCTCGACGCCGACTTCCGCGTCCTCAACCCGCCCGAACTGCTCGACCAACTCCACAACTGGGCGACCCGCTTCAACCGCGCCTACGCCAAAGGGCGGTGAACGCTGGGCCTCAGACCTTGGTGCGGTGGAAGTTCAGGTACGACCGCGACGGCGTCGGCCCCCGCTGGTCCTGGTAGCGCGACCCATACCGCGCCGACCCGTACGGATGCTCGGCTGGCGAACTCGTCCGGAACAGGCACATCTGCCCGATCTTCATCCCCGGCCACAGCTTGATCGGCAACGTCGCGACGTTGGACAGCTCCAACGTCACGTGCCCGCTGAACCCGGGGTCGATCCACCCCGCCGTCGAGTGCGTCAGCAACCCCAGCCGTCCGAGCGAGCTCTTGCCCTCCAGCCGCGCCGCCAGGTCGTCCGGCAGCCCGAACACCTCGTAGGTGGAGGCCAGCACGAACTCCCCGGGATGCAGCACGAACGCCTCCTCGGCGTCCACCTCCACCAGCCGCGTCAGGTCGCTCTGCTCCACGGCCGGATCGATATGCGGATACCGGTGGTTCTCGAACACCCGGAAGTACCGGTCCAACCGCACGTCCACGCTGGACGGCTGGATCATGCTCGGCTCGTACGGGTCGATCTTCACCCGCCCGGATTCGAGTTCGGCCCTGATGTCACGATCGGAGAGCAGCACGTCAAGCACGCTACCGGGTCCGCGACACCCCCGCGGCCTCCGCACACCGTTCTCACCAACCCCCTGGTTTCCGGTACGATGTGCGAGGCGGCCACCACCGCCACGCGGGTGTAGTTCAATGGTAGAACTTCAGCTTCCCAAGCTGACAGCGCGGGTTCGATTCCCGTCACCCGCTCCACACCAAAGGCCCAGGCCAGGGACATGATCCCCGAACCTGGGCCTTGATCGTTTAGCCGTCAGATCACCGACGGGCAATTAGCGGGCAATTAGGCCACGGGCACCAGCGCTCCCGCCGCCCCGGCTGCCCCGTCCTCGTCGTCGCCGTCCCGCCGCTGTTCGGCCCGCACGAGGGCATCCAGACCGTCAGCGATCGCACGGTCAGCGCTGTTGGACCGATGCTGGTAACGCAGCGCGGCCCGCTCGTTGTCGTGCCCCATGCGCGCCATGAGGTTCTTGGTCGAGACGCCCATGTCGGCGGCCAGTGTGTTGCCCGTGTGCCGCAGATCATGGAAGTGCAGGTTGGGCACGCCGAGCGCTTCCACGACGTACTTCCATCGGGTGATCTTGTTGAAGCCGCTCCGACGCATTGGCCCGCCTTTGATCCCCGTGAAGACCAGGGCGTCATCGCCGGGCCGGACGTACCGGTTCAAGTGTGCGACCAGGTGCGGGACGATCGCCGCCGGGATGGAGACCGTACGCACCCCGGCCCTGGACTTGGGCGGTCCGAGGAGCATCCGGCCGTTGGCCTGCTCAACGAACGCGGCCCGGACGCGAACCGTTCGGTTGATGAGGTCGATGTCACACCGCCGAAGCGCCGTGATCTCGCCCCATCGCAGGCTCGCGAACGCGGCGAGCAAGATGAACGCCCGCAACCGGTCGTCTCGGGTCACGTCCGCGTGTCCGTCCTCGGCCAGCTTCCACAGCACACGTTCGGCCTCTACGCGGGTGGCGAAGGTCTGCGGAAAGCGTCGCACGGTGCCGCCCTTGACCCGGTAGCGAAGCCGGTACTCGCCCGAGTCGAGTTTGCGGATGTTGCCGACCGGCCGTACGCCGACCCGTTCGGCCAGTTCGAAGACTTGGGCAATGGTGAGGGTGGGGCGTTCGGGGGCGTCCTCGGTGCCGGCTCCGCGCACCTGGCACGGGTTGCGGGTGAGGATCTTGTCTTCCACGACGGCCGTCATGAGCACCGCCCGCAGCAGCCGGTACGCCTTGGCCGTCATGCTCCCCGAGACGCCAGCGGCCAGGAGCTTGGAGCGCCACTCTCGAATGATCGCCGTACTGAGCTTGCCGAGTTCCACGGCGCCCAGGTGTGGGGCGATGTGCTTCTTGAGTAGCCACCGGTACAGCTCGACCGTGCGGGGGCGCAGGCCCGGACGCTGGTCGATCCACTTCGCGGCGTAGTCGCCGAGCCTGACCTTGGCGCGGTCCGGGTCGGTCCAGTCCCCGTTGAAGATCTGCGCTTCCACTAGCGACAGCCACCGCTCAGCGTCGCTCTTGCGCTCGAATGTCTTGGGCGCGAAGTGGCGCCGTCCCGTCGGCCCGATGTAACTGGCTTGGTATCGGCCGGAGTCACGCTTACGGACGTTGCCGAACCGGCGGTGACCGGGCTTGTTGCCCTTGGCCATCAGGCAGCCCTCCAGACGTCCGAGGTGGTCAGAGGCTCGACGAGTCCGGCCGCGATGAACTCCCGGAGTGCGGATTCGGGGATGCGGACGTGACCACGCTTGCCCGGCTCCCCCAGCCGGACGAAGCGGATGCGTCGCTCAGCGATGAGGCGTCGCGGGAATCGCTCGGAGGTGGCGAGCACCTTGGCAGCCTCAGCGACGGTCAGCAGCCGCTCACCAGCGGCGAAGGGGATCGCTTCCGTGCGCTTTTTGGTCATGCAGTACTCCCTTCGTAGGGGGCGATGGGCGGTAGCGGCTTGCCGGTCAGGGCAGCGGTGAGCAGTGCTTCGCCGGGTGTGAGTCCCTGGCCGAGGTAGCGCCAGTGGGAGACGACGAGGACCTGGTCCTCGTCGGTGAGTGGCAGGCGTCCGGTGGTGATGTCGTGTTGGTGCTGGTTGTGGTCGATGCGTGCTTGTCGCAGTGCGCCGAGGGTGGTGGAGTAGCGGCGGGATTTGGTGGAGAAGTGGCCGCGAAAGCCGAGCATGTGCGCCCACTCGGCAAGCCGAAGCTCTGCCATCTCTTCCATGCGCCCCAGCCGCAGGCACTCGGCGATCAGCCGCCGGGCGTGCGCGGAGACCGGTAGCGCGTCCAGGTCATCGGTGGCGCGGACGCGACGGTCAAGGGTGCCGGTGCATTCGGCGGCCTTGGTGGCGTACTTGGCGATGTAGCCCGCCACCGCGCCATCGGTCAGGTCCCCCGTGCTCGTGATGGGGCGGACGTCGAGTTGTGCACCCCAGGTCAGGGACCGGGACGGGAGGCCCGGCGCGGCAGGAGTGGTCACGGTGACGGCGCGGGCGGCCTGGTCGACGGCGTCGGCCAGCACCTCGTAGGAGGCCCAGGCGGGGGGAGGCGTCGCCGGCCCCTGGGCACCGTCGAGGCGGATGACGGCGTGGAAGTGCACCACGCCGCGCCGCTGGTATTCGGCCACCTTGGCGAAGGAGATAGTGAGCGTGTCGCCGAGTTCGCGCAGGGTGAGGCCCGCGGCTTTGGCGATCCTACGCCGCAGCGCCATGGTGAACCGCCGCCACAGTTCCGGTGCCAGCGCGTTGAACAGCACCGAGCCCGTGTAGTCGTAGCAGTCAGGGCAGAGCGGTTCGCCGAGGCGCGGGTCATCGGCCGCATGCCGGACAGTGCACGACAGCGACCGTCCGTGCGGGCATTGCCCGGCGTCGCGTCGAGGGTGGCACGGCGCCACCGTCCCGCCGGGCGTCTCTCGTCGCGCGTGCACGGGTCCGAAGGAGGGTGCGGTGAGGGTGACGAACGCGGCCGGATGCTGCGCCACCGAATCGGGGACGCCCTTGCCGCCGGCCAGGCCCGCGCGCACGAGTTGGTAGGTGTCGGCCCGGTAGATCTCGGCGCAGGCCGGGCAGCGGGAGACGCGGCGGGTCTTGCAGGCCACCCGCAGCACCCCGCCCGGCTCACGGGCGGTGCTGTAGCGATGCAGGATCGCACCGGTCAGGCCGTCGCGGTACTCGACGGAGCCTCGCAGGTGGATCGGCTGTGCACATCCGCCGGTTGCTCGGGCGCGAGCGGCCCACTGGCGGAAGTCGGGCCGGGCCAGCTTGGCCGCCATGTCGCGGACGGCCAGCGGAGTCAGCCACGCGGAACCGGGAGTGTCGGGCACGATGGAGCGCGTCTCCTATCGGTTGTAGATCGGGTGAGGGGATGGCCCCCGACGTGGCGTGCGTGTGCTTGGCGGCTGTGCGGCCACGCCGGGGGCGGCCGGGGGGTTCAGAGCGCCGAGACGACCCCGGCGACCGCGTCGGCGAGCACGGCCAGGGCGTGCGCGATGGCGCCGGTAGCGTCGGCGGCCTGGCGCGGGTGGCGGATCACGAACAGCACCAGGACCAGCCAGCAGGCGACGAAGGCGCAGCGGCGAAGGAACACGGCGGGTTCTCCTGTCAGCAGTGGCCGGAGCCGTCGCCGTGGGGGCAGGTGTCGCCGTCGCCGGTCAGGCCGGTCCCGCCGCAGTGGCAGCACTGCCACCGCCGCACCGGCGGAACCAGGGGCGCACGGTCGATCTCGGAGTCTGCGGGTGGCCGATCGGTCGAGTGCGGCATGACGATGTCCTCCACGCGTGTCACGCGGCGTCCTGGTTGCGGACCTGGCGGAGCAGGTCCGAGGCGAGTTGGTTGGACACACCCAGCCGGGCGCGCAGAGCGTCACGGGTGATCGGGCGCCCATGTGTGGCCTGGTGTTCTGCCGCCACCCGCCGGGCGAACTCCAGCAGCGGCCCCGCCGGAGCCGACGACCCGCCACGACGGTCAGCGGAGGGCACAGGAAGCGCCGTCTGCTCGCCGCTGTGGTCGTCGTCCTCGTCGCTGTCCTCGTTGCCGTCCTGGTCGCCCTGGCTGTCGTCCTGGTCGTGAGCGGGATGAGGCTCGCCGACGACCGTCAGCCCAGGACGAGCCGCGTCGTCCCCCGTCGAGTCCAAGGACGGCGGGGACGCCACCGGCGACGCCGAGGACGACGGCACGGACGGCTCCGAGGACGCGCCGGACGAGGACGGCGCGGAGGAGGACGGACGGCCGAAGGACGGCGGGGCGGACAGGACGGCCGGAACCGCCGACCGAGACCCCGCGCCGGCCCCGGCCGCGCGGCGTTCCAGCATGGACACCGCCACCAGGAAGGCGCTGGCCGGAGTGGCAGCCGTGATCCAGCCCCAGGCGGACGGTTCGGCCTGCGCCAGGTTCGCCGCCAGGCTCAGCAGGATCCCGCCGACCAGGACCAGCGTCGGCCACGACAGCCGCCCCGGGCGGCGGCCGGTGCGCTTGTCCCGCTGGCGTTCCCTTGCGGCCATGACGCAGGTCAGGTCGATGCACACCGCCACCGCCCAGGCCATCCAGCCGCCTTGCCCGTGCTCAACGGCCGTGTCACGGATGTGCGTGAACGACCCGGCTGCCGCGATCCCGGCGAGCACCACCACCGGCCCCGAGTCCGCCACCGCACCCAGCAGCCGACTCACGCCGCCCGCCCACCAGCGATGTGGGCCAGCAGGGCCGCCAGTTCCGCGTCACACCGATGCGTGGTGGCCCAGTCCTCCACCAGGTCGAGGCGGGACGAGGTGAAGAATTCGACGCACCGGACGCACCGCGCGACGTGCAGACCCCGCACCGCGTCCCACTCCACCACCGGCGCCCAGGACGACCCGGACGACGGCACGGACGACCGGGGCGAGGACGGCCGGGATGAGGACGGCCGGGAGGACGACGGGACGGGACGGACGGCCGGACGGGGACGGGACGACAGGACGGACCGGGGACGGACGTCCAGACGAGTGGTCATCGGGCACACTCCACAGGTTTCGGGCATGGATCGGGTAGGGACCTGGCGCGATCAGGGCTCACGCCGAACCACAGGGAAGGAGAAAGCGAGCCGAGCGGTTAGGCCGCGTCCGGCACGTCCGGCCGGAGCACCGCGACCGAGGAACCGGTCACCTCGGCCCACGCCGGAGTCAGATGAGCGTGATCACGTGCGGCCTGTTCGGCTCCTGCCTCGCCCACGTACACCGACCGGGCGCGGTGCCATGAGCCGTCCTGACCGGCCGTCACGCACACGCCGGGAGTCTCGGCCGGGATCGCTCGGGCCGCGTCCAACGCCGCCGGGTCCATGTCCCCCAGCGTCATGGTCGCCGTCTCCGGATCGTTCACCCGATGGCACACCCGCCCGGACAACTGCGCGCGCAGCGCTGTCACACCAGGGCCCAGGTCGGAGCCGATGCGCTGCCCGCACACGATCAGATAGACGGCGAAGGCCCGGCCGAGCTGCGCCACCCGCAGCAACGCCGTCGCGGTCTTGGCGACCTCGTCCTTTTCGCTCTTGTCGGCCATCAGGAACAGTTCGGCCACCTCGTCCACCAGCAGCACGACCGGCACCGGCCGCAGGTCTGCCGGGAGCCCCCACACGTTGCGCGCCCCGTGCTCGCGGCACACCGCCATGCGTCGCTCCAGTTCGGCCACCAGGTCACCCAACAGCGCGACACATTCGGCGCGGGTGGTCGCCAGCGCCGACAGCCGCGGCCTGTACGGCGTGAACTCCACCCCGCCCTTGAGATCGAAGCCGACCAGGGCCAACGGTTGCGGCGCGAGGCCCTTGATGATCACGTTCGCCAGGTTGGACTTGCCCGACTGCGTGGCGCCCGCGATGAGCCAGTGCGGGACGGTGCGGAAGTCGATCACCCAGTCGGCGCCGTTCTCCAGCTTGCCCGGCCGCACCGTCAACAACTCTCCGGTCTCGGGGGTGACAGTGACCTCGGTCAGAGGATCACGCATGGTGGCCCACAGCGTCACCACACCCGGCCCCACGTCCACCACGCGCACGGAGTGCACCCGCCAGGCGTGCGCGATCCCCTCCGCCGCACGTTCATAGTCCGCCGGCACCTGACCGTCATGCAGACGGACCCGCATCCGCCACCCCAGCCGGGTCGGCCGCAGCACCCCGAGCCGAGGCGCCCGCTCCACGTCGACGCGACGCATGCGCCGCTTGTGCTCGACCACGGTCGCGGCGTTACGGGCGGCCGAGCCGACGACGGGGACGGCGTCCAGGGACCAGCGCCAGCGCCGCCGATGCCGGGTCAGCCCGCACCCCGACGCGACGTGACGCCACGTCAGGTACACCAGCGCCGCGCGCATCGGGAAGCCGATGCCGTACCAGAACGAGGCGGGATGCCAGCGACGCCAGGCCCAGAGCCCGGCCGCCGCAGCGGCCAAGGCCCCGAGCACCATGAACAGCGTGTCGTTCACCGCGGCCTACCTCAGGCCACCGCAGCCGGGGCATTGCCCGCCTCGTCGGTCGCGGGGACAGCCACCGGAACCGCCGGGACGATCTGTGCGGCCCGGTAGGCGATGCCCCACCGAAGCCGCCCGTTGATCTGCTGCTCCCACGGGAACCCCACGAGCCCGACCGGCCGGACCACCTGACCCACCGCGATCTCCGGGTCACCGGACACCGCCACGTTCAGCAACTCGACCCGCCCGGACTCGTCGGCTGCCGACAGGCCCACCGTGAACACGGTGACGCCGTTACGGTCCACCTTCACCTCCCCCGTGTCCTGGCTGACCAGCTTGGGACGCGGCGGGGAGACGCACACGAACGTCAGTGCCGACACGTCTACCGGGATGTTCCGCATGAAGTCCTCCGACTGTCGATCCCCCTAGACAATGCCGTCAATCGCCCTGCAGACCGACTGTCTAGGGGGGTGCACAGTCAAAGGTAACCGGCGTCACTCTGACTGTCTAGGGGGGTCTACAGATTCGCGGTGCTATCCCCGAACCGCCCAGTAGACGGCACTGGCGTCGTCGGACGCCTTGCCTCGCGGCCAGCGTGCGCCGTCCGGGTCGGAGGTTTCCGCCTCACGGGTCCGGGCGATGAGCTCAGCCGGCCCCTCCTTGCGGAGAACGGCCAGCAGGTCACGCCAGCTCATCAGGCCGAAGCGGTCGACAAGCCGAGTGGCGCCGTCACTGAGCACGGCGACCGCGTCCAGGTCATCCAGCGGCACCGTCCCCACAAGCGCCTCGTCGGCCGCCTCAGGCTTAGTGCTGGCGACCCAGAAGCCGCCGGGTTGGTTCCGGTACGCGGCCAGCCGCTCCACCCGGTTGCGCATGTCGGCCGCGTGTTCCTGCGTCCCCAGCGGCGGCCGCTCCCCGGCATCGTTCACCTTGCGGTAGACCTCAGCCAACCGATCATCAGAGATGACCACCGGCTCCCCGTCGGCCTGGTCGAGGACGAGGACCGAGTCCGACAGCACCAGGTACTCAAGGCGGTCGGCGTGCGCCCGAGCCAGGGCCACGGTCGCCGAGGGCGAGCCGGGATGCCGAAGGTCGCACGCGTCCCCGTGCAGCGCGTTGACGCGTTCGATGCTCACCGCCAACGCCTCAGCCAGGGTGATGCTCGGATCTACGGCCGTGCCCACCAGCAGGCCGCCGAGGTTGTGCGCGTACCACGACACCGAGTGCGAACACCCCGAGGTGATCCCGGCCGGGGCGCCCGCACCGTCCACGACGATCACAAGGCCCGGTGCCGCCGCCGCGAAGTCTTCGTTGTCCCGCTCCGGGTTTCCTGGCTCGCTGGCGAGCAGCACACGCATACGGCCTCCTGTCAGCTGTCCTCGTCATGCCGATAGATCGGCGTCAGCAACTCCGTCCGCACGGGCTCATGGGTGTCCGGGTCGTACTCGGTACCGATCACGACCGAGAACCGGTCAGCGGCCACCTGTCCCCACAGGCTGCCGATATCGGTCGTCAGCAGATGGACCACGCCTAGCGAGCCCTCCGGGTGAATACCCGCGATCGCCAGAAAGCTGCCCTTGCCATCCGGCCGAGGCAGACGGCCCAGATACCCAACGTCGTACGGACGCCGCGGATCCTCCTCCTGACCCGACCGGTACTCGGCCCCGCTGCGGGTGTCGCGCAGCAGCCAACCTTGCTCGTCGCGGTCCCAAGCGATCACAGGGTCCTTGCCGTAGGCGTCCCGCATCGCAGGCGACATCCGAGGACCGCAGATCACCAGCATCCCCGGCCGGTTCAGGTCGATCTCACCGTCAAGCGTCACATGGTCATAGCTGACCGACAGATCGAACGTCCGGGCCAGTTCTTCCAGCCGCTTGCCCGTCGTCAGGTCGTCCAGCGCGACATACGTCCGGTCACTCGCCGGGTCCGGGCGCAACGGGGTGACCACGATGACCTCACCCGAACCGAGGAACGCTCCCTCAGGCGCCGGCCCCGTGTGCCGGATCTGATGGATACGCCCCCGGCTCAGTCCGGCGGCCTGTGCGATCTGCGCGTACGACATGCCCTGTGCATGCAGATCCTGGATCAGCCGCCGCCGCAGCCGGGCAAGCTCGGTGACCTCCTGCTGAGCCTCCGCCAGGCGCTCAGTCGCGGCACGCAGCAGCTCGTAGGGGTCCTTGATCTGCGCGATTCGCTCCAACTCGCCTGGCATGACGCCTCCTCCGGTGCCTCCGAGCGAGTCTAGGACCCTAGACACCGTGCCGAAAAGCTCACGACCAGTCGAGGAGCTCACAGTACGCAGGCGCCGCCGACGACGCGGAATCGGCGGCCCGCTCACACCGACGCCCCGGCGACGTCCGCCCACACCCGACGCCCGACTCTCACCACCTGAGAACCCCATGCCTTCGAGACGGCGTCGACGATGAACAGGCCACGGCCGTTCACCGCCTCCAGGTCCGCACCTTCGCAGGACAGCTTCGGCAGCGAAGGCGCTCCCATGTCGACGACGCTCACTCGCACGTGTTCGGGGAACACCTCCAATTCCAGGACGAACTTGCCGCCCACCTCTCCGCTGGCCGTGTGCTCCACAGCGTTGGTGCACAGTTCGCTCACGACCAGCGCCACCTGGTCGGCCAACTCGTCAGGGACCCGGCCGACCATGAACGCCCAGGCGAATGCCCGAGCCTCGCTGATTGATTCCGGTCGGCCCTCGAACAGGCGAGACAGACGCCTCACATCGACCACCGCCCATGCGTCTAGGGGGCTATACGGCACGCGAACACGCAGCGTATGCCAGACGCCATGGTCTATTCAACGAGTTCACTGAATAGATTCGATGATCTCCGCAACCTCACGCGCGGCCCGCTCCACCAAACCGCGCGCCTCATCCCCGAACACCGCAACCCGCTCGTACCGCTCGAAGATCTCCGAATACCGGCGCACCTCGGCCGCATCGGTCAAGGTCAGCTCACGCGTGAACGTCTCCACCGTCACCGCCGCCTCCCCGAACACCGTGAAGCCATGCAACGGCATCCGCGGCCACCCACCCGCCGAGCCCGGCACAACCCCCAACCTCACGTTCGGCCACCCGGCCACCGCCAGCACATGCGCGAACTGGCCGGCCATACACGCCCCCGCTCCCGGCCATGTCCGCAACACCGCCTCACCCAGCACAAACGTGAACCGCCGCCCCTCATCACCCAGCACCGCCGCCCAGTCCGTGACCGCACCCCCAGCAGGCAACTCGCACTCGGCCACATACTCCGCCGTCCGCAACGGCCCCGGCATGACCAACGCCCCAAACGCCCGCACCGCCGTCACATCCCGCGCCAGCTCCACCGCAGCCCCAGGCCGGAAGGACACCCCCGCATCCACCCGCCGCGCCGCCGTCTCCGCATACGCATCCCGCACCAACGCGGCCAGCCGCTCAGCCTCCGCACCCTCCAGCTCCAACGCCGCGAACAGCCGCAGCACCACCTCAGGGTCAGAGACTCGCCGCCCCGTCTCCACACGAGACACCGTCGGCTGAGGAACACCAGCCCGCGAAGCCAGCCCAACCCCCGACAGCCCCGCAGCCGTCCGCAGCCGCCGCAACTCCCGGCCGATCTCCCGCAACCGCTCCTCACCCATAACCGAGCGTTCTACCACCGAGGCCCACACCACCGTGCAAGCTCCAGCGCCAACCGTTGCCGGAGTGCGCACCAAGTCCCGAGACACGGCGCCAGGCCGCCAACCAGGCCATACGTAGCCGGATGAGAAGTTTCTCTACGTCTTCAAGGGCGCCGCTCCGCGTCGCCAGCGGCCGCCCGCCCCGGCGCGCCGGGCGTGCGGCCTGTCCCGTCCGGTCCCGCCGCGCCGCGTCGTGCGTCCGCCTAGACGCAAGCCACTCAGAGAGACGGGAGGGGCTTACTCATGGCGCCTACAATTGCCACACGGGTGCCTCTTCAGCTTCCTTGCCTCTCCTCGTGTCATCAGTCGTCCCGGAACCCTTCCAGGGCCACAGGGATCGTCCGCATCGTGGTAGGCCATGCCAGCATGCGGAACGTAGACGAGCTGAGCATTAAGTGTCTCTTCGGCTTGAAGTCGGCGAGCGAGCTCGCGCAGACCCCGCGCTCTCTCGGTGAGGTCATCAGCGCTCTTTCTGTAAGCCGCAGCCTCCTCCGAGAGCTCCTCTGCTCTCTGCGTCAGTTCCCGTGCCTTATCGGCAAACTCGTCTGCCATCTCCTGTAGGTTTCGTGCATTCAAGATCTTTCCTCTATCTCGGGAAGACTCCAGAAAGGCCCTAGCAAGAGGAGGATCCTAGCCAGCTGATCTAATCGCAACCGCCTCAGCTGTATTGGCATCGGTAGCGTGGACAGCGAATGGCCTATATCGCAACTTACCGGTTGAGCGAGCCCGAAGCGGGGCCTCGCGGCCCCCAGCCCCCCGCGGGCCGGAGGGCACGCCCGCGCGAAGCTGTCTGTCACACCGTCTCGCCGTTCGCGCGGACGTACCCTCCGGGACGGCCGACGTGCCAACACCAGTGCTACATAACAACGGTGCTGGATCACCCTGGAGAGCGGTGGACGTTCGAGCGGGGCGCGGCCAGGCCGCGGGATGTCTGTGGACGGTCCTGGAAATTACTGATGTTGCTGCGGATCAGAAGGTTGAGGTTCGTATAATTTCGGTCGCTTTTCGGGTCAATTCCTAGAATGGGGGCTTCTTTGGGCGAGACTTCTTGATACCCTTGTTCTGATTTATTTTCGTCGCCAAGCGTGCAAGCTCTTGCCTGCGGTTATTGTAGAGCAAATCGATGGCGTGGTGAAATAGTTCTATGCCATCAAGGACGTCGCTTGTCGTCAGAGATTTTTCATGGCTGCCAGCATTTCCAATCCACTTGACGGCTTTCAGGAAGTCGGCCACTTCCGGCTTCTTTTCGGCAAAGCGTTTAATTCGCGCATCAGTAGTCAGCCTGTATCGTCCCTTTTTGCCAGTGGCAGATCTGGGAACTTTATTGGCAGTTAGCAAAGTCTCGATAGCTACTCGAATGCGATTGGCTGCGGAATCGGGGTCCATGAAGAGGATGCGGGATGCATCCTCTATTTGAGCGCCAATATCGGCTGGACATTTGTCTGGTAGGTCGATGATATTAAGGGGAGGTTGAAAGTATTTTGGCAGAAGATGGTCATCATATTCACCGTACCAGCTTCCACTCTCGGTAACAACTGGGGCGACTTGCATTTCTCCGACTGATATGACCCGCTCCAGGCATTCCTGGCGCGGACATGAGAGTATTGCATAGTAGGAACCTTGAATCCAATCTGGATCCCAATTCTCGTGGTCGTGGGCGCGTTTCGATTCCATCGTTTCGAACGAATCAAGCTTGTCTACGATCAGTTCAGCCCTGCGGCATCGAGGGCATACCGCGGCTGGCCAACTGTCTTGACGGAACCAGCTGGCCAGCTTCCGCAACTCGTGAAACGTGGACCCGTGGCGCATTGCCGCAGTATCTCATGCTGATCGATGGCAGTTACAGCGAAGTGGCTGGTGCGCGAGTGATTTGCCGACTTCGGCCACCAGAGATCAAGTGGCGACGGCGCTCGCGCCGCCGCGCCGACTGCCCGGCTCCGCCGGTACGGTCGCCTCTGCGTGTCTTAAGGTAGCGTGTGGTTTGGGGTCAATCGCTGCCGCGCGGCTTCCGGTACTTGGGCCGTGATCGGCCCTGCGCTCCAGGTCCGTTTGCCCCAAATTGTGCGTGTATTGTCGCAGGTCAACCGGACTGCTGTACAGCACGGAAGTACAGCAACAGCCGCTCACAACGGCTCACGCGAGCTTACGGCGGCACATGTCACGAGCTTGAAGAAGCCGTGACAGGGCAGAGGTGCAGGTAGTTCGCATCGAGGGGATCATGCCGTGTGTTGGGCTCAAAGGGCTGAGCAAGCGTGAAGCGGGGTCTCGCGCCCCTAGCCCCCGCGGGCCGGAGGGCACGCCCGCGTGAAGCTGTCTGTCACGCCGTCTCGCCGTTCGCGCGGGCGTACCCTCCGGGGCGGTGAGCGTGCTAACGCGAGTGCTAACAACGGCGCTGGATCACCCTGGACAGCGGTGGACGTTCGAGCGGGGCGCGGCCAGGTCGGGGGATGGCTGTGGACGATCCTGTACACCGCTGATCTTGCTACGGATTAGATGGTCACAACCTCGGCCGCTACGATCGCTGTACGTGGCTGGGCGCCGTTTGCGGCTGGGGCGATCGGCTGACGCGCCGCTTCCGGTGCTCGGGCCGTGGCCGGCCCTGCGCTCCGGGTCGGCTTGTCCTCGGATTGCTCGGGTGCTGTCTCAGGTCAAGCGGGACTGCTGTACAGCAGAGAAGTACAGCAACGGCGTCACACAGCGGCTCACGTGATCTGCCAACGGCACACGTCACGACCTCGGCAGAGCGGCGCAAGGCCCATGATCGCCAGCAGTTCGGGACGAAGAGGTCAGGGGACCAGGTCCAGCCATCGGCCGCTAGTCCATGAGCCTGGTTGAGCTTGGGTGTACTCAAAACGGTGGCGTGTCACTTGCCCTGCTCCAGGGGTCCGGAGGGGGCGGCGGGAGGGCCCCAGTCGGGAGCGGTAGGTTCGTAACCACATAGAGGTTCAGGATGTCTTCGCGATCGATGAACATGATCTGACTTCGCTTCGAAGCATCGAGCGCATTGCCGATCCAGTTGCGTGCCGCCTTGGTGATCTCACCCCCTGCGACAATAAAGGCGTGATCTACGAGGACACGTTTATTGGTCTCTGGGTCGAAGATCTCATGGGCAAGCATCATGAGTGCTTGGTTGTGGATCTCTGCGACGTTGGCGTTTCCTGCCTTCGTCACACCGGAGGCATCTAGCTTCCCTTTCTTGACCTGAATCCCAAAGTACAGGTAGTGCTGGGTCGGCAGCGTGTACCGCATCCAGACATCTTTGCCGTATTCGAGTGCTTTATCTTTGTGTCCGGCAGCGGTGACTCGATGGAAGCCGAGTTGCCGAAAGAGTGGCAGCAGAACCTCTTCGATCAATTGGTCTTCGCTGCATCTATCGAGGAACGAAGCTAGTTGGTTGCGTCGCTTCACCTCAGCTGCGGTTAGTGGTCGATGTGGATTCGCTTGAAGCACACTCACCGTGTTGGTGCCAACGTGCCTCAGATAGCAGTGCCTGTCTTCCCCGTAGAAGGCCTCAAAGCCTTCACGGGCAAGCACCTCGTTGAGCTGCCGGAGTGCGTTCGGACGATCTGGTCCCTCGTTCATCGCTTCGCTCGGGCTCATCAGGTGATCGACTACGCGGCAGAAGATCTCCGGGGGACGAGTTGGCCCATCGTGTGGTTCGGACAGCATGGACTCAAGAACATCGGCAACCCATCGGTGTCGAGTAGAGCCGTCATGCGCCCACTCGGTATCCAGCTCCTGGAAGAACTCGGTGATGTACATGCTTGAACGGTATGGAAAGTAGCGAGGCTCGCCGCTGGCACCGGGCTCGTCCGAGCCTAGGTTTCCGCAGATCAGGTCGCCGAGAGCTTCCAAGTTCCTGCGCCTGAACCTCATGTTCCCCCTTCCGTCACCTCATGAGTATCTATCACCCACGCAGTGGCGGCGACGTGGTTCGTGGACTCCGTCAGCTCAAGCCTCGCGGGTCTGAGCACAGTCAGGGGCGAAGGGCCGCGCGATGGGCGACGAGCAGGCGCGGCAGGTCAGGTCGGCGAGGAGGCGGCGGGCAATTAGCGGGCAATTTGCCAGGGTGATCTAGGGGTACTCACGGTCACTCGTGGGAGGGCTGGAGGGCAGGTCAGTGGCCCTACGGGGCAAGATCGGTTTGATTCCCAAGCTGACAGCGCGGGTTCGATTCCCGTCACCCGCTCCACAACGAAGGCCCAGGTCAGGATATGAATCCCGACCCGGGCCTTGATCTTTGTAGGGGCCTCAGAGAGCCGCCGTGCAATTTCGCCACCGGCACCAGCGATCCGGCCGGCCCGTCGTCATCGTCGCCGTCCGGCTTCTGGTCGGCTTGGACGAGCGCGTTGAGCACGTCCGAGATGGCGCGGTCAGCGTCCACCAGGACCACCACCGGGACGGGCCGCAGCGCCTCAGGGAGCGTCCAGACGTTGCGGGCGCCGTGCGCGCGGCACAGAGCCATGCGGTTCTCTACCTCGCCGACGAGGTCTGACAGCAGGTCGACGGACTCTTTGCGGTTGGTGGCCAGCGCCGACAGGCGAGGCGCGTAGGGGGTGAACTCGACCCCACCCTTGAGGTCGAAGCCCACCAGGGCGACCGGTTGGGGAGCCAGGCTCTTGATGACGGCGTTTGCCCAGTTCGATTTACCGGACTGCGTCGCACCCGCGTTGAGCCAGTGCGGCACGGTGCGCAGGTCGATCACCCAGTCTCGGCCGTTCTCCAGCTTGCCGGGACGAATCTTGAGAAGCTCGCCGGTTTCGGCTCGGCGACCACGTCCACCAGCGGGTCACGCATGGTCGCCCACAGCGTCACGAACCCCGGCCGGACATCGACCACCCGCACCGAATGCACGCGCCAGGCGTGCGCGATCCCTTCGGCCGCCTTCTCGTAGTCCGCCGGAACCTGCCCATCGTGCAGGCGGAGCCGCATACGCCACCCGAGCCGGGTCGGCCGCAGGATCCCCAGGCGGGGAGCGCGTTCGACGTCGACCCGCCGCACCGCCGCTTCTGCCGGACCATGTTTGCGGCCGAGCGGGACGGCGTCGAAGGTGAGGCGGAACCGGCGCCGGTTGCGGGTCAGCTTGCAGCCCGAGGCGACGTGATGCCATGTCAGGTACACCAGCACCGCGCGGGCCGGGAAGCCGATGCAGTACCAGAACGACACCGGGTGGAATCGGCGCCAGGCCCAGAGCCCGGCCGCCGCAGCGGCCAAGACCCCGAGCACCGTGTAAAAGTCGTTCACGACCGGGCCGCCGTTCAGGCCACGTCCGCCGCAGCAGCGGCCGGAGCGTTCGGAACGGCCACGGGACCGGCGAGCGCGATGCGCGACGCCCGGTAGGCGACCCCCCACCGCTTCTGACCGCCGATGACCTGCTCCCAGGGGAACGCCACCAGCCCGACCGGCGTCACGATCTGCCCGATCGTCACGTCCTGGTCGCCGGGCACCGACACGTTCACCAGCTCGACCCGCCCCATCGAGTCGGCCGCCGACAGCCCGACCGTGAACACTGTCTTGCCGTCCCGGTCCACCTTCAACTCCCCCGTTTCTTGGTTGACCAGCTTGGGACGCGGCGCGGACACGCACACGAACGTGAGCGCCGACAGATCCACCGGGATGTTTCGCACGTCTGCGTGAGGACATCGCCGCAGGGCGGTTCGCGGTAGGGGAGCCCCTGCCCTCCATAGCGAAGTTGGGGAAGCGGTTCGGCGCGGCCGGCGCCACGGTCGAGCGCGCGCTATCCGTCCTGCGCGAAGAGGGCCTCATTATGAGCAGGCAAGGCACCCCGAGCATCGTCACGGAGCGCCCGGAACACGTTGAACCCGGCGAGCAGACCGAGGACGAGGCCGAGGGGCCAAGCGAAGAGTTCGCGCTCCTATGGGCCCAGCTCCAAGAGATCCGCGAGCACCTACGGCGCCAGAGCGCCAGGCTCGACGAGATAGACGAGCGGACGAGGAACCTCTAATTAACCGCGGCGATAAGGTTCGTCGGCGTTGTCGTACATCAGGTGCATGGTCGAGTGGTCCTGGGGGACCAGGGGCGCCCAAACCGTGCAGCTGCCCGTCAGCGGGCGGTCGCCCTTCGGGTGGAATTCCATCACCGCGCCGTAGGGCTCGTCACTGTGATTGCCCACCACCCAGGTACCGGTGCCGGACACGCGGTAACGGTCTGCGTATTCACCGCCGGTCACCTTGCACTGGTCGGGCAAGGTGATGTTCTGGGCGGTGAAAGTACCGTCGGTCCGGAAGTCGATGACGCCGCCCCGATCGGACTTCCAGACCCCGATCAGCTCCGACCTTTCGACCTCCGGCTGCACGTCCGCAAGTCGGCACCCGGTGAGTGGCAGGAGAGCGGCGAATGCCAGGGCGAGAACGGAAGCCAGTCTGGGCATCGGCCCAGCCTAGTGCGGTGACCACGAATGTTCGCCGGGTCTGATCAAGCGGCTTTGGGGCGTGGGCGGCCCCAGCGTTGCTGGCGTTCGCTGCGGATGCGGGCGCGTTCGCGGCGTTGGGCGGCCAGCACGTCGGGGTGGCGGGCGTTGGCGTTGCGTCAGCGCAGGTAGGCCTGAAGTTCCCAGGCCAGGACGGTGTGGTTGGGATGGTTGGAGTTGCCGATCCCGAAGGTGCGCAGCGGCCCGAACTGGGGCTCGATCGGGTTGGCCCACGAGGCGTAGGTCGGGGTGGGGCACAACTCGACGTTGTTGCGGTCCGCCCAGGCCCGGACGGCCGGTGTCTTGTTGGCCGACAGGTTGTCCAGGATCACGTAAATGGGGGCGCCGTCCGGGCGGGCGGCGCGGATGCTCTTGAGCGCGGCCAGGGTGTTGGCGCCGCTCTTGCGGCGGCGAGTGACGCCCCAAGGGGTGTCATCGCCCAGGCTGTAGCAGCCGTGGAAGTAGCGGACGCCGTGGGTGCGGGTGTAGGTCGCCGGCAGCCGGTCCGGCCGACCCTGCCGGCTCCAGCCGGCGCCGTGGCAGGGCCGGATCGACAACGGCCCGAACTGGTCGAAGGCGAAGCACCGGTCCGCAAACCGGCGGGTCACCTCCTCGATCCGGTCCAGCTTGGCGTCGAAGTCGGGATCGTTGGAGGCCTTCCAGGTGCGTGTGCGCTGGAAGGTGATCCCGTGCTCGTGCAGCAGTTGCCGCAGCCGCTCGCGCCCGATCTGGATCTTGCGGTCACTGCAGGTGACGAGGTGGTCGGCGAGTTTGCGCAGGCTCCAGCGGGTGAACGGGCGTCCGAGCTCGGCTGGACGGGTGGTGGCCGTCTTGATAATGAACGCGATGTCATCGTCGTTGATGCGGCGGGGACGGCCTCCCGCCCGGTTAGGGTCCAGGCAGGCCAGCCCCCGCTCGTTGAAGGCGTGGATCACCTCGCGGACGGTGTCGGGGTCCGCGGCGACCAGCCGGGCGATCGCCGGGGCCAGAGATCCGGACGCCGACGCCATGATGATCATCGCCCGGCGGACCCGGAGCGAGTCGTGCTTGCCCCGCCGCACGATCTGCTCCAACCGGCGCCCTTCGTCCTCGGTCAACCGCCGTGCCCTGGCCGGCTCAGCCACCAGCGCTCCTCACCCTTCGACGGCAATCTGTCGCTATCGAGGGTGAGACCGATCAAGCCGCCCATCCCGGACCCGCTCCGGCGTGTCCTGAACCCGGCGAACGTTCATGGACGCCGCACTAGCAGGAGCGGGTAGGACACCATCGCCTGGCTCGCACCATTGGTGGCGCGCCGCCAGTCCATGCCAGCGAGGTCCACAAGTCGGGCGTTGTCCGGGCCACCGGACCCGCCGACCACGAACGCTCCGTGCGTGGCCTGGTAGGACGAGGGGCCGAGCCGGTGGCTGTCACTGACGACGGGGGTGTCCGGGGTCCCGTCATGGGCGTAATAGCTGCCATTGACGACCAACGCCGCCCCGGTCGCCGCCATCCAGCCACCGACGTCCCGGTCACCCGCTGGGCGGTTGAGGACTCGGAACCGGTAGCGGACGGGGTCGATCCGGCTGAGCATCAGGGCGTCCATGGGCCGCCCGTCCACCCGGACGGGCAGCTCGGCGACGTCCAACCCCGCGGTCACCCGAGACCAGCGCACCGGTTCGGCCGCATCAGGCGTGCGCTGCCCGGCCAGTGACAATCGGATTCCCGGGGACAGCCGAGAGTCGTCCGGGGCCACATCGGACCAGACGCTGGCACCACGGCGCAGCATCACGTTGACGCCATACCAGCCGCCGGCCGTCTCGTACACCACCGCCACCAGAACCGACGCCACCACTACGGGAGCCAGAGGCAACGCGACGACCCACCGCCACCGTCGCGACCACCGCCACGGTCGTAGGATTCTGGTCCAGGTCATGGGTGTTATGACGGGCCTCCGTGCGGGGGCGAAACGGCGATCTTTCAAATAACTCGGCGGTTGTTGACGGTTCTTCTCTACTTGTACTACCCGGACGTCCGCGGTTTTGGGTCTGGGGACGCGGGCGTCCAGACATCCCAGACCGTCCGTCGGCAGACCGGAGCGGCAGGAACCTGTTTCTGGGGCTGCCAACCAGTGTTCTCAGGGATGGCCCGCTTTGGACGGCAGGAAGCCCCCACTCCCTTCAGCCGGAGAAGGCGGGTCCGGAAATCGGCGCGACCCGCCCAGATCAGCGAGGCCAGGGCCGGCCTTCCGGGTGAGCGATCGCCATGCGCAGTTCCGCCGGGTTCGCCGCCTCTCCCAGCCGTTCCCGGCGCCTTCCCAGCCTGTGGCCGGGCAGCGTCACCAGCGCCCGCCACGAGCCGGTTGCCTTGCCGTACCAGACGGCCACCGCTTGCCGCTCCCGCGCTATGTGGTCAGTCAGCGGCCACGTGTCGGCCCCGTCGGGCAGCATGGCCCGGACGGCGCGCCCAGTCGTCACAGACCCCCGTCCGACGCCGGGCTCCCGACCGGCCGCACGTTCAGCGCCGTGGGCAGCTTCCAGTCCAAGCATCATCCCAGGTAGAAGCCGCTGCCGGGCACTTGTTCACCCGCGGATGTCGTGTCGTGCGTTCCCGTGCCGCGCCTGGTCGCGGGCATGGAGCCGTCCGCGCGGAGAACCCGGCCGGGCAACCGGAGAAGGACGACCCGCGCGGCCGGGAGCTCGGTCCCGGCCTGCGGCAAGAGGTGTGGTGCCAGCGCCGGGATGACGGGGCGCTGTGGTGGTTCTGGGTCTGGTGGGCGGGGCAAACTCGTCAGCCACTCCCGAAGCGGCGTGGGCGCCGGTCTCCGGACGGCGGGGCGAACGGGCCGCGCGCCGCACAACCACCGCCCCGCCCCCGGGTGCCGCCGGTCACGGCGTGCTCGCCGTCGCCCCTACGATGATCACGTCAGGGGCCGCAGGCCGCCGGTCAACGAGCGAAGCTCGCCCCTACGGGGTGCCTACGGCATTGCAGGCCGCCCGCTCCCATGGTCATAGGGTCTGTCTTCCGATTGAGCGTGCGCGACTGGGGAACCCCGTGGTTCCCCAGACCCCCTGGAGCCGGAGCCCTCATTCGCGCGATTCTGACTGTCACGAGGTACGCACCGTTCGCGCGAGCCTGCACTCCGGAGCGATGTGCGTCTGTTGCCCTCAGCGCTGGGTGAGACCTTGGTCTTCCAATGAAAGACGAGAGGGTGGTCCCCGCGCGGGGACCACCCTCATGTTCACCTCTGAGAGGCCAGTTGCTTACTAGGAGTCGAGGAGTTCCGGCCCCTCGTCCTCCGGGGTCTCAGGCTCGCCCTCCGAACGGACGGTCTGTGTGGGGATCTGGTCGCCCTGGTCGGTCGTGTCGACCTTCTTCCAAATGGGCAGCGTCATGGCAATCCCTTTCGTTTTCTTTTCGTTGTTGGGCTTGGTGCGCGCGGAAGTGCACACGCTAGATGGGACTGTCCGGTGGAGACGGCAACGTGCACTAAGACAGGGATCCAGGACTCGTCCCCGTTGCGTGCCCGTTGGAGCGGACGATCATGGTCGGCTACGGTCGTCAGCGGGGCGGTTCGCGCGTAGGGCCAGGTCAGCGGCACCGCTGGTGCCGCTGATCAAGGATGAGACTTCCCAAGCTGACAGCGCGGGTTCGATTCCCGTCACCCGCTCCACACCAAAGGCCCAGGTCAGGAGCACGTCTCGATCCGGGTCTTGATCTTTTCTGCGCGCCCGCAGGGGCCGTCGTGCAAGTGGCGTGCGATTAGGCGACCGGCACCGGCACTGCGGCCGCGCCGAGTGCCCCTCTGCGGAGGACACACCCAGGACCCGTGAGACCTCGTCGTCTGCACGGCCGCCGAAACCGGCCCCGTCCCACATCTTCACCTACGCCTGCCACACCAGCCGCGAAGGGGCCATCGCCCTCTACGCCCCGGCTCGACGGCGCTCATCACCCCTCGTACGATGTGACCTCGCTTCGGAGCCTGTCGATCCGATTGAGCATCGCGCGAGCGCCGTCCAGGTGCTCCACCTGTACGGCGCTGCCGAGCTGCCCGATCGTGTCCGGGAGCGCCGAGAGCTGGTTTTTGTGCAACCAGAGCTAGCATCTGCGCCGTGATCGACGACGTGGTGGGGGTGTCCAACGCGCTGACGGCGCGGTGGGTGCGGTATGCGTGCACGGGCGGGTCCAGGGCGCTGTCGGGGGCCGGGGTCTGGCCGCTGCTCGCGCTGCTGGAGGCCGCGGCCGAGGGGCCGGGACGGAGCGAGCTGCAGGCGGCCGTGGGGCTCGACCCCGCCGTCGCCGACCGGGGCGCGCGTGAACTGCTGGAGGTCCTGGCGCGCGGCACCGGGGTCGGCGGAGCGTTGGGGCTGTGGAACCTGGCCGGGCTTCCTCTGGATCCCTGGTGGCGGGACGCCGCGCCGGGCGGGGCGCGCGGGGAACTGACCGGTGATCCCGCCGTGGACAGGGCGCGCCTGGACGGGTGGGTCGAGCGGCACACGCGCGGACGGCTGACGCGGATGCCGGTGGCGCTGCGTCCGGACACGCTGCTCGTGCTCGCGACCGCGCTGAGCATTGACACGAGCTGGCGGGAGCCGTTCCGCGACGTCCCGCTGCGGCCGCAGCGGGGCCCCTGGGCTGGACGACCCCGGCCCGCGGCAGGGCTCAGCAGGGGCGGGACCGATCTCAGTCCGCTCGGACTCGCGGAGACGCCCGCCGGGCCGCTCACCATGTTCGCGGTGTTGGGCCAGGACGACGTCGACGTGTACCTGTGCCTGGGCGAGCAGGAGTGCGCGCCGGGCGAGGTCCTCGCCGGGGCCGTGGAGGCGCTCGCCGGCCGCCACCCGATCCAGTCGGGGGCCGCGCTCCTCGCGGAACCGCTCGCCCGCAGGGCTCCGGGGGTCGAGTTGATCACGGTCCCGTCGTACGATCCCACGCCCCACCTGCGCGTGATGACCGTGCGGTTCGACCTCACCGACCAGCACGACCTCCTCGCCCAGCCCGGTCTGTTCGGGCTGGGCACGGTCTCCCAGGCGGACCCGCACGGCCACTTCCCCCGCATCAGCCGGGTGCCGCTGAAGGTCGACCAGGGCGTCCAGGACGTCAACGCCACCTTCACCGCGGAAGGGTTCAAGGCCGCGGCGGTCACCGCCCTCAGCGTCGCCGCCGGCTCCGCGCCGCCGCAGGGTCAGACCCTCGTGCTGGACGCGCAGTTCGACCGCCCGTTCGGGTTCCTCGCCCGGCACCGCCCCACCGGACTCGTCCTGCTCGCCGGCTGGGTCGCCGAACCGGAGGACTGGCCGGAGGACGCCGGGCCGATCTGGTGAGCGGTCCCGGCCGCCGCTGGTGACATCGCCGGCACGACGGCGTCGACGGCGCCGTGGCGGGGACGGCGCCGCGTGCCCGCCGATCCGCTCCGCCGTTGCGCGGGCCGGTACGAGACCGCGCTGCGTGTCGGCCGCTGGGCCGCGGCGCACGACGCCTCGGGGTTGCACGCGTTCGTTCGTCTGAGGTGGTGGAGGCCGCTGCGGGCCGGCCAGCGGGCCGCGGGGCACGGCGACCTGGGGTTGCACGCGTTCGTCCCGTCTGAGGTGGTGGAGGCCGCCGTCCGCAGCGGCTGCCTCGAGCTGGCCGAACTCGTCATGGTGCGGCTCACCGACGCACGTGCGACACCGACTGGGCCCGCCGGCATCGGGCTCCGGTCGTGCGCCCTGCTGACCACCGGACCCGGCGCCGAGGAACGTCCACCGCGAGGCGATCCGCCAGAGGGAACGCACCCGCGCCGTGCCGGAGCTCGTCCGGACGCGGATGCTTTACGGGGAATGGTTCCGCACGCGAGGCCAGGCGCGGCGACGCGCGCATCCAGCTCCGCCGCGCCTACGAGACCCTGGTGTCGATTGGCGCCGCTGGGCTCGCGACCCGGGCCGCCCGCGAGCTCGCCGCCTGCGGCGACCGTCCGCCCAAACCAGGCACGACGCCGCTGGAACGGCTCACCCCCCAGTGGGTCCGGATCGCCCTGCTCGTCGCCGAGGGCGCCACGTCGAAGGAGGCCGCCGGACGGCTGTTCCTCAGCCCCCGCACCGTGGACGCGCACCTGCGCAACATCTTCCGGAAGCTCGGCCTGTACCTCCCTCAGGCAGTTGCCGGACCTGAAACCGCACCTGCCCGCGGACCCGACGAGCACGACCGGCCACCGCCCCCGGTAGCGCGCGTCCCGGCCCGCCGCGGCCACCGGCTCGAAGCCCGAGCCGCCCGGTCGGCGGGGACGGGGAGACGCACAGCACATCCGTCTGGGCGTCACATCTCGCTGGGCTGCTCCGTCAAAGAGGTGTAGCAGCCAACACGGCAAGGAGAACCCCATGGACGCCCGTTTCAACTACTACGGCACCTCGGTCGCGGCCAAGTACATGAAGTACCTCCAGTCGGCGGGCAAGGTCGTGGCGGACTCGACGCTGCCGGCGGCGACGATGGAGCTGGTGAAGATTCGCGCCAGCCAGATCAACGGCTGCGGAGTCTGCCTCGACATGCACACCAAAGACGCCGCGCACGCGGGGGAGACCTCGGTGCGCCTCAACATGATCGCCGCCTGGCGGGAGGCCACGGTCTTCACCGAGGCCGAGCGGGCCGCCCTGGAACTGACCGAACAGGGCACCCGCATCGCCGACGCCGCCGGCGGCGTCACCGACGAGGCCTGGGCGAACGCCGCCAAGCACTACGACGAGGAGCAACTGGCCGCCCTGGTGTCCCTCATCGCCCTCATCAACACCTGGAACCGCATGAACGTCATCACCCAGCAGCCCGCCGGCGAATACCAGCCCGGCCAGTGGGGCTGACCGACAGCCCCCGACCAAAGAGCAGCCCGCCCCCTCACCGTGGGGCCGCTCAAACCGAGCACCCCACGGCGAGGGCGGACGCCCCCCGAGCACGGGCCGCCAATCGGATCAGCGGCTTGGCGACGCCTCGGGAGACGGCGAAGCATCCACCCTGAGCACCCGAAGCACCTCACGGTGGAACCGGTCCATGGCGATGTCCACACTGCGGACGAAGCCGGTCTCCTCGACGCCTCGCTTGGTGCCCATGCCGGTGGGCAGCGTCAGGCGGAAGGAGGTGATCTGCGCTCCGTCCTCCGGGACGAGGAGGCCGGGCTCAGCCTGGAGATTCTTGAGGAGATCACACGGCCCCGCCGTCCGGCGCGGGCTCAGGGCTTCGATCCGCCGTTCCGGAGGTGCCTCGACCAACTGCCTGAGCAGCCACTGCACGCGAGTGAGCGGCCGGGCTCGTTCGGCGGCGGGTATCTCGGTGGTGGTCTCGATCTGTCCGGTACGCAGGTCGGCCTCGATGAGGACGGGACCGCCGGCGCTGGGGACGCGGATTTCAGCACTCATGCGTCCCGTCTCGACCAGCGAGGTGACGGTCTGCAGTCGACGCACCGTCAGAGATGGGGCGGAGGAACGCGCGTACGCCGGGAGGTCAAGGGAGGTGACCCCCCAGGATTCGAAGGCTTGTGTCGGGGGGGCGTGTCTGTCGCTACACAGTGCGGTGCGGGGGCAGTCCTGGGGGCGTAGGTGTGTGTCGGCAGGTGCTTTTGTGGGGGTGTGGTTTTAGGGGGGTGGGGTGTCAGGGATTGGGGGTGGCTTTTGTGAAGGCTCGTGCCACCATGTGCCTGACCTGGTGCCACAGGTGTTCGTTGGCTGACGGGTTCATGCCCTCGGCTTGGAAGACCGCCTCCGCGAAGGAATCCACGTCCGTCGGAGGCGAGGTGCGAAGTGCGGCCTGATCCTCTGGGGACAGGCAGAAGCCGAGTTCGACGCACAGGTCGTAAAGGAGCGAGGCTACTTCTTCTGGGGAGAGTTGAGGGGTGGCCACGGGGCCATTCTGGCTTGTCGGGCCGTCCACTGTCTGCAGGGTGGCGTGGGACGGATCTTCCGGGGTGACGAACGGGCCGAGGGGCGAGTCAGGCGGACTGGAGTTTCTGGAGGGTGTCGAGGCGTTTGTAGTGGTCGTCCAGCCAGGATTCGTCCACGTCTATTGTCAGTTCCACGGTCACCCGGGAGTCGTCGTCGATCGTCGAGACGACCAGGCGGTCGTGGTCGTCCCATTCGAGCCAGAGTTCGATGGCGCGTCCGCCCTCGCGCCAGGCCGTGTTGTCGCCTCGTTCGAGGTCGCCCAGGACCGTTTCCCATTCCGCCAGGTCCTCCGGGGACACCCGGGTTCTGATTCGGCCGTTGACGAAGGGGCTGGCCAGTTCGATCTCCCCCGTCAGGCCTTCCGGATCCAGTTCCGTCACCCGGAGGACGAGGCTGTTGCCGATGTCGTCGGCCAGGTGGATCAGATCAGGCAGATCGGCGTGTGTCACCCGGCCCAGATTAGCCGCCGGAGCCGGGCCCGAAGGGCGCCGGGAGAACGGGCGGGAGGGGCGTTCGAAAGTGTCATTTTCGATTCAGGTTCTCGTTACCTGTTCCCGGGAGAGGTGAGCAAAGGCGGGTTGAGGCGGGCGAAGCCTTCTTGGCGGTGGTAGGGGAACTGGGGGTAGGGGGCGGTGGTGGCGCTGGCGGCGTCGAGTTTGGCGATCTGGTCGGGCGTGAGGGTCCAGCCGATGGCGCCCAGGTTGTCGCGGAGTTGTTGTTCGTTGCGGGCGCCGATGATGACCGACGAGACGGTGGGGCGCTGGAGGAGCCAGTTGATGGCGATCTGCGGGATGGACTTCCCGGTCTCGGCGGCGATCTCGTCCAGGGCGTCGACCACGGTGTACAGGAGGTCGTCGTCCACCGGGGGGCCGTAGTCGGCGGTGCGGTGCAGGCGGCTCTGGGGCGGCAGCGGCCGGTCGCGGCGGATCTTGCCGGTGAGGCGTCCCCAGCCGAGCGGGCTCCAGACGAGGGCGCCGACGCCCTGGTCGAGGCCGAGGGGCATCAGGTCCCACTCGTAGTCGCGGCCGACGAGCGAGTAGTAGACCTGGTGGGCGACGTAGCGGGGGCGGTGGTCGCGGTCGGCGGCGGCCAGTGACTTCATCAGCTGCCAGCCGGAGAAGTTCGAGACGCCCACGTAGCGGACCTTTCCGGCACGGACCAGGTCGTCGAGGGCGGACAGGACCTCCTCGACGGGCGTTCCGGCGTCGAAGGCGTGCAGCTGGAGCAGGTCGATGTGGTCGGTGCCGAGGCGGCGCAGGGCGTCCTCGGCGGCTTTGATCAGGCGGGAACGTGACGTGCCGGCGTCGTCGGGGCCGTCGCCCATCGGAAGGCCGGCCTTGGTGGAGATCAGCACCCGGTCGCGGCGGCCCTTGATGGCCTGGCCGAGCACCTCTTCGGACGCGCCCGCGGAGTAGACGTCGGCGGTGTCGAACATCGTGACGCCGGCGTCCAGGCAGATGTCTACCAGACGGCGCGCCTCCTGCGCGTCGGTGTCGCCCCACGCGCCGAACAGTTCGCCGCGGCCGCCGAACGTTCCGGCGCCGAAGCTCAGCGCGGGGACCTTGAGGCCGGACGCGCCCAGCCGTCGGTACTCCATGGTCAACCTCCGTTAATGGGACGGGAGTTCCGTTAGCGAGGACGGTAGCATGCATCCGGGTGCTAACGGAACTGGAGGCCCATTTGGAACCGGATGAGGGACGGCCGGGGACGGTCCGGCCGGGCGGGCGGACGGCACGGGTGCGCGCCACCGTGCTGCGGGCGGCCGGGGACGCCCTGGCCGAGCAGGGCTTCGACCACCTCGACCTGGCCGAGATCGCGCGGCGGGCGGGCGTGGGCAAGACCACCGTCTACCGCCGCTGGGGGTCGGTGGCCGGGCTGGTGGCCGACCTGCTGACCGACATGGCCGAGCAGTCGCTGCCGCGCGCCAGGACCGGATCGGTCGCCGAGGACCTCAGGGCCAACGCCCGGCTCGTCCAGCGGACCCTGACCGACCCGCGCCAGGGCGCGCTCTTCAAGGCCGTGATCGCGGCGGCGGTCTGCGACGCCCGGACGGCCGAGGCCCTGCACCGCTTCTACGACACCCGCATCGCGGAGTGGGCGCCGTGCGTGGAGGAGGCCGTCGAACGGGGGGAACTGCCCGAGGGCACGGACGCCCGTGAGGTCGTCCGTGCCGTGTCCGCGCCTCTCTACTACCGCCTGCTGGCCAGCGGCGACCCGCTCGACGAGGCCGCCGCCGACCGGGCCGCCGAGGCCGTCGTCGCGGCGGCACGGGCCGGCGTCTACGTCGTGCGGGGGTGAGCCGCGGCCCCTCGCGGCGTGCCCGCGGCGCGTGGAATGTCGGCCTGAGCCGCTACCATGCGCGCCATGGTGGACGAAGGGGAGCTCCGGTACCTGCGCCGTTGTGTCGAGCTGGCGGCAGAGGCGCTGGAGGCGGGGGACGAGCCGTTCGGGTCGGTGCTGGTCGACGGGGAGGGCACCGTCCGGGGCGAGGACCGCAACCGCGTCGCCGGGGGTGACCAGACCCAGCATCCGGAGTTCGCGCTGGCCCGGTGGGCGGCCGCCAACATGACCCCGGAGGAGCGCGCGCGGGCCACCGTCTACACCTCCGGCGAGCACTGTCCCATGTGCGCGGCCGCGCACGCATGGGTGGGGCTGGGGCGCATCGTGTACGTGGCGTCGTCGCAGCAGCTGGCGTCCTGGCTGGACGAGCTGGGCGTGCCGCGGCCTCCGGTGCGGACGCTGCGGGTGAACGAGGTGGCGCCGGACGTCGTCGTGGAGGGGCCGGTGTCCGGTCTGGACGAACAGGTGCGCGCGCTGCACCGCCGTTTCCACGGGGCCGGCTAGGGGCAAGATCGAACTGAATGGGGCTCGGCGTCCGTACCACGGATGTCCGGTGAGGCGACTGGGAGTGCGTGATGCGGACCGAGGGCCGGCGGGCACCCGATGCCGACGCCCCGTGGAACGAGATCGTTCCGGGCCTGTGGATGGGCGGGCACCAGTACCGCGACGCGGGCGGGCAGCTCGCGCCCGCGGTGGTGGACGCCCAGTTCGACGTCGTGATCAGCCTCTACCGGCGGGAGGGGCACGGGCCCGCCGCGTGGATCGACCACCACCACGTCGACCTGCCCGACGGGCCGCTGAGCGCCGACCAGCTGGAGGCCGTGTGCCTGCTGGCCGACCTGGCCGCGGCGGCGGTGCGCTCGGGCCGCCGGGTGCTGGTGCGGTGCCATTCCGGCTACAACCGGTCGGGGCTGGTCGTCGCGCACGCGCTGGTCACGCTGGGTTTCACGACCGAGGACGCGATCTTCCTCCTCCGCCGGCAGCGGTCCCCGTGGGCGCTCAACAACCGGCTTTTCGTCGACTACCTGACGACGGGGCTCGACGTCGCCCGCCTGCTCGCCGGCCTGGAACCGGACGGCCTTCCCGGCTGAGCCCGGCGCCCGGCGCGGCGGTCCGCGCGGCCCGGAGCCGGGTGGCCAAGGGCCGGGCGCGAATATCTTCCTGACCTCGGGGGCGGCTCGGTTGTGCGATGACCTTGGCCGCCCGTTTGGCCCGGATACGGGCGGGTCGTCGACGTGAAATGATCATGATAATCCGCCCATACGGGACGCCGAGCGTTTTCGAAATCACCATCCGGGCAGACACCCTGCAACGAGGGGAATGGAGGGCGTCCGGCATGGAGGTCGTAATAGAAATGACCCTCCCGAGGAACGCGCGCAGCGCCCCGCTCGCCCGGCGCACACTCGACGCGTCGCTGAGCGGGCTCGGCGTCACCGGCGAGATCCGCGCCGACATCGCGCTCGCGCTGGGCGAGGCGTGCGCCAACGTCATCCGGCACGCCAACGCGGGGGAGGAGTACGAGGTCCGCGCGCACCTGGACGACACGGTGTGCGTCATCGAGGTGATCGACGGCGGCCGGCGCGCCGCCGACCCGTCGAGCTGGGACCGAGGTCCCGCCCCGCTCGGCGCCGAGCACGGCCGCGGGCTGCAGCTCATCCGCGCCTTCACCGAGGATCTGCGCATCGCGCCCCGCCCGCACGCTCCCGGGTCGGTCGTGCACTTCGAGAAGTCGCTCACGGTCTCCTAGAACTTTCTCCGTCCGTCCGGTAACGATGGCACCGCCCGGACCACTTCCTGGTGACGGAACACACCGGGATGGACGGAGGTGCGGGCGGTGCCCCATGACGCGCCGGGCGAAGCGCCCGACGACGAGCGGCGCTTCACCGCGATCTACGACGACTGCCGACAACGGGTGTGGGCGTACGCGGCCGCGCGCGCCGGACGGCAGATCGCCGACGAGGTGGTGAGCGAGACCTTCGCGGTGGCCTGGCGGCGGCTGCGCGATGTGCCCGACCCGCCGCTGCCGTGGCTGCTGGGCGTGGCCCGCAACGTGCTGCGCGACAACCACCGCGCGGAACGGCGACGCGAGGAGTTCGCCCAGGAACTGCGGCACTGGACGGTGACGTCCGCGGGCGACATCGCCGACGACGTGACCGAACGGCACGCCGTGCTGCGCGCCCTGGCCGCCCTGCCCGAGACCGACCGCGAGGTGCTGATCCTCGTGGCCTGGCAGGGACTGACGCCGCGCGACGCCGCCCGTGTCGTCGGCTGCTCGTCCGCCACGCTGCGCGTCCGGCTGCACCGGGCGCGTCGCCGGCTGCGGCGCGCCGCGGAGGAGATCCCGCCCGAACGGGTGCCGGTCCCGCCGCCGGCGGGGCGGGTGCCGCCCCAGCGCGACCGCGCCGCGCGTCCCCCCGTGCAGATGATCAGTGAGGAGTTGTCATGAGCCGCGACGTGCTGCGCACGCTGGCCGCCGCCCGTCCCGCCGAGCTGGACCCGGACGCGCCGGTCGACCCCGCCACCCGCGCCGCCGAACTGGCGCGCGCGAGGACGGGCCACTCCCGTGCCGAACGGGTCGTCCCGCGACGCCGCGTCCGTCCCATGTGGGGGCTGGGACTGGTCGGCGCCGCCACGGCCGCCCTGGTCGCCGCGACCACGCTCACCGGCACCGGCACCGACTCCCCGACGACCGTGCGGCCGGGCGCGTCGGGCGCCCCCCGCGCGATGGACGCCCGCACCGTCCTGCTCGCGGCCGCCGACCAGGCGGACAAGCAGACCGAGGACGTCCGCGCCTACTGGTACCAGGCGACCGTGGCGCGCAACTACCTCCGGGCGACGTCGCCCCAGGGGGACTACACGGTCGTGTCCGAGGAGCGCAGCGAGGGCTGGACGCCCAGCGCCCCCGGCGGCAGGCAGTGGGGCCGGCAGCAGTCCCTCGGGGTTCGTCCCGCCACCAAGGCCGACCAGGCCGCCTGGCAGCGCGCGGGGTCGCCGTCGACCTTCCAGGTGAAGACACCCGTCGCGCCGAAGGGACGCGCCGCCTCCCGGTACAAGAACGCGGAACTCAACGCGGCCCCGGGCAAGCCCCAGCTCAGCAGCACGCCCCTGGTGGACGGCGACAAGGTGTTCTGGCTCGGCCGCAACGTCACGATGAAGGACCTGCGGTCGCTGCCCGCCGACCCGGCGCGGCTGAAGAAGTCGCTGCTGCGCTGGTACAAGGGGCACGACACCGAGTCGTCCAGCGTGCCGATGGCCTCCGACGAGTGGCTGTTCCAGGTCACGCGGGGGCTGGTCATCGACATGCCGGTCAAGCCCGAGGTGCGCGCGGCGGCGTTCCGGATGCTCGCCGAGCTCAAGACGGTGCGCTCCGTCGGCGAGGTCAAGGACGCCCAGGGCCGCACCGGCGCCGCCGTGGCCGTGACCACGAGCACGCCCAACGGCGTCCTGCAGCACCGGCTGATCATCGATCCGGGGACCGGCAACGCGCTGTCCGACGAGATCGTCGTGCTCAAGCCGGCGGGTGCGAACGCGAACCTGCCCGCGGGCACGCCGCTCCAGTCCACCACGGTCATCAAGACCACCTGGACCGACTCGGCCCCCCGCTGAGCCGCGCCGACCGAGGAGCCCAGGGGCGTGCCCCTGGGCTTCTCGCCGTGTTCAGGACGACGCGAGCTCGGTGAGCGCGAGGCCGTCCAGGTAGTCGCGGCAGTGCGTGATCACCCCGTCCCGGATCCGCAGCACCAGCAGCCCCGGCATGTCGAACCGCGGCCCGCCGGGCCCGCCCACGGTGCCGGTCGCCACCTGCTCGACGATGACCACCTCGGGGTCGGTCGTCCGGTGCGTGACGACGTCGCCGACCCGGTCGAGCACCACGGGACTGGCCCCCCACATCGCCCGGTAGGTCTCGCGGATCGCCTCGCGCCCCTCCAGACGGGGCGGGAAGCCCGGCGTGCTGAACGGGAACTCGTGCACCGCGTCCTCGGCGTACAGGTCGGCGAGCGCGTCGGCCGACTTGCGGCACATCGCCTCGTGATAGCGCGCGACGGTCGTGTCCATGCCCCACTCCTTTTCGCTCAACGCGCGTTGAGCGTACGGGCCCCGGACGATTTCGGTCAACAGGCGTTGAGCGATGGGTAGGCTCGACGCGTGGACTCCAGCCGCGCCGAACGCCGCCGCCGATCCGAGCAGCGCATCCTGGCGGCGGCCCGGACCCTGTTCGCCGAACGGGGCTTCGAACGCACCACCATCCGGGCCGTGGCGGCGTCGGCGGGCGTCGACCCGGCCCTGGTGATGCAGTACTTCGGCTCGAAGCAGGGGTTGTTCGAGCGGGCGGCGCAGGCCCCCGCCGCCCCGGACGGCGACGTCCGTCCGGACGACGTGGTGGAGAACTACCTGGAGTCGCTCCGCGTGAAGCTGGGCGGCCTGCCGCCGGTGTCGCAGGCGACCCTGCGCTCGATGCTCACCCACCCCGACGCGGCCGCCACCGCCCGCTCCGCCCTCACCGACCAGATCGACCAGCTCGCCGCCGCCCTGCCCGGCGACGACGCCGCCCTCCGCGCCGCCCTGGCCATCTCACTCATGCTCGGCGTCACCCTCGGCCACCAGATGCTCGACCTGCCGCCGCTCGCCGACGCCTCCCCGGACGAGATAGCCCGCCTACTCCGCCCCACCCTCCAAGCCCTCCTCACCGACCCGCCCCCCACCCCCTGACCGACAGACAACCCACGCGCCCCCCACGCCTACGCCCCCGCACACGGCCGCCTCACTGCCGTTGGCGAAGCGGCCAACCCGCTGACGACGCCCACAAACCGCTGGCCGTGCGCCCGCTGATCGTCCCGTCCGCCGTCACACCACCAGGGCGGATGTACTGGTGTCTTGCGTGCGCTTTTGCAGTGCGGTTTCGCGGTGGGGGCGAGCGACGCTTTGCGCGGTTGGTGTCCACGTGCGCGGCTGCCGTTGGGGAAGCTTCCACCCACGCGAATCGCCCCTTGTGCCAGGTGGGCGGAGGGGGCCGGGGTTCAGGTGTGGGGGCCGCGGGGGAGCGCTGGATTTGCGGTGGTCACAGGGCTCGGGACGTGGGGACCGTCGGCGGCTCAGCCTGGGGGGCGTGGTGTGTGGCTGGGGGCGTGCTGGGGTGCAGCGGGTGCTGGGTGGGGCGGTGTTCGCTGGCGGCGGGTGCGGGGCCGAGGGCGATGGGGGTGTTGAGTGGGGGCGTATTGCGGAGGGGGGAATGGGTGAGTCAGGGGGGTGGGGCGGAATTGGTCAGGCGCTGCGGGCGGGGCGTTGTTGGGCGGCTTTTTGGGCGGCGCGGCGTTGGGCGGCGGCCATGCGGGCGCGGTTGAAGCTGTCGCGGACGCGGGCGGCGCCGCGCAGGGCGGTGGCGGTGTCCTTGGTGCGGTTCGCGTAAACGGCGAGCACTTCGTGGACGGGTGGGGGCGTCTCGTCCCGGACGACCGGGGACAGTGCGGGAACGGCCGGATTCCCCGCCGCCGGAACGAGCGTGAGAGCCGTTTGGCAGTGCGGGCACCGCAACCCCGAATGGGTGTCTCTGCTCATACCCCGCATCATTCCCCGTGGGTCTGACAATTCAACTACCCGGGCTTAAAGGGCGTGCGGCGCCGGAGTGAGGCTGATCTTGGGGCACGGGGGCGGATTCAGGACGCGGCGGTTTCGGCGGCGGGGTGGATGTGGACCCAGGCGTGCAGGAGAAGAAGCAGTTCGATGCGGCGGTCGGCGTCGTAGACCAGTTCGCCGAGCATCTGTTCCAGGCGGCGGATGCGGTAGCGGACGGTCTGTTCGTGCACCAGCAGCCGGTCGGCGGCGGCGACGGCGTTGTCGCGGTTCTCCATGTAGGTGAGAAGCGTTCGGACGAGGGGATCGCGCTTGTGCCGGGGCAGGTCGACGAGGGGGGCCAGGCGGTGGCGCAGCGCGACGTCGATCAGTTCCGCGCTGCGGGCGGCGATGAGGGTGGGCAGGTGGTCCAGGCAGCGCACCGCCTCCTTGCCGGGCAGGACGCCGCGTTCCACCAGGTCGAGGGCATGCCGGGCCCAGCGCAGCGACAGGGCGCCCTTGGTGGGCGGCACGGTCGGGCCGATGGCGGCCTGGCAGTCGCGCACCAGGGCGGTGATCAGGCGGTCCTGCCCGGGGCCGTCCGGGTCGGGGACGATCAGGTACGGCGAGGGTGCGTGCCAGTCGGCCAGGACGGACGGCGGCAGCACGGGCGGGGTGAAATCGGCGGGTGTGCGCAGCGCGACGGCGGCCAGGGTGCGCGGAGGCGTCCAGCACGCGGGGCGGGCCAGCTCGGTGACGGCCTCGCGGCTGGCGGGCGGGTCGGCGACCAGCAGGTCGCGCAGCCGCCGGCGGGACCGTTCCCGCTCGTCGGCCAGCCCCTCGTGGGCGCCGGCGTAGCCGCGGGCCGCGGCCTCGGCGATCTTCTCCAGGAACACGAACAGTGACTCGGTGATGTGCCCGAGGACGTCCAGCGGCCAGTCCAGGCGCCGGGCGTCGCGGATGAAGCGGCGGCAGGCGACCTGTCCGCTCACTCGGATGGCGGTCTGCAGGCCGTCCAGGCCGCGCCCCTGGCGGGCCTCGTGCCGGCCGATGCCCTCGAAGATCGCCACGACGGCGTCCCAGTCCTGTTCCGGGTTGCCGATGGCGTCGACGAAGTGCTGGACGGCCTGCTGGATCTGGCGCCGCATGCGCTGCCCGTACGGGCTTTCGGGCGGACGCGCGTACTCGGGGACCAGGCCCTGGATCTCCCGGACCATCTCCTCCGCGGCGGCGGTGAGGTGGGGCCGTAGCGGGGCGGCCATGTCGGCCGGCAGTTCCGAGACGGGCAGTTCGGCGGCGGACGAGTGCGGGAACGGCTGAGCCACTGGACCTCCCTAGGACGGTCAGTCCACTTGATTACGGGGATCCCAGGATTGACGTTCGAATCGCCGCGCTATAGTGCGCAACTGACGATTTCGCGCTGCCCCGTTGTCACTTGACTTACAACGGTTCAGGATGTGCGGCGACGGGTCAAGATGCGGATGAGGTTGGACGTGTCGGCGAAAGCCCTGGTCAGAAGCCTGTGGACGATCATCGTTGGGCATGTCGGCGGCGGCTGCAGGATTTTCGCACCATGTGACGTCGGGTGAGCGTTCGGTGCCGTCGGCGTTATCTGCTCTTACCAATTCGCGGCGCTTATCGGGGCCTTCGCAATTCTTACGAAAGGTCGCGGCGTCCGGCGTGATAACGGGCGCGCCAGGCACCCACCCCGGCGGCGCGCGGAGGCGTGCGGCGGACGCGCGGGGCATCGTCAGCCGGTTCCCAGGGTTCTCTCAGGTTCGTGCCGGGGCGTCTCCCAGACGGACCTGCTTGGCTGTGCCGTATGCGAAGGAACACCAAGACTCTGATAGCGGGCGCCGGTGCGGCGGGTGTGCTCGGCCTCGGGCTGCTCGTGGCCGTCCCCGCGGTCGCGGATCCCTCCCCCGCGCCGTCGACCTCGGCGTCGCCGGACAAGGGCGACCGGCACCAGTGGAAGCGGCAGCCGCACCGCTGGGCGGCGCGCAAGGGCCACGGCATGCGCGGCGGGCAGGGCGTGCACGGCGAGGCGACCGTGCGGCGTGACGGCGGGTTCCGCGTCGTCACCTGGCAGCGCGGCGAGGTGACCGGACGGTCCGGTGCGGTCGTGACGGTGCGCAGCGCCGACGGCGCCTCGTGGCAGTGGACGACCAACGACAAGACCCGTTTCCGCAGGGACGGCGAGAAGTCCCAGCTGTCGGCGGTGAAGAACGGCGACCAGGTGATCGTCGTGGGCGAGAGCACGGGCGCGACCCGCACGGCGGCGGCGTTCCGGGTGCCGAAGGACTGAGCCGTCTGTCGTCGTCCCGGTCCGGCGTCCTGCAGTAACGTCGGGCGGCGGGCGGCGGCATCGGCCCGGTGCGGGCGGCGGCTCGCCGCCGTGAGCGGCCTGCGGCGACCAGGGGAGCCCATGAGCGACGACCGGCGGGTGCTGGTGGTGGAGGACGAGGCCAACATCCGCGACTTGATCGAGACAGCGCTGCGCTTCCACGGGTTCCAGACCGTCGTGGCGCGCACCGGCGCCGAGGCGCTGCGCGCCGCCCGCGGGCCCGGCGGCGACCGCCGCCCCGACCTGATCCTGCTGGACGTCCTGCTGCCGGACATCGACGGTTTCGAGGTGTGCCGGCGCCTGCGCGCCGCGGGCGACGACACCCCGGTGATCTTCCTGACCGCGCGGGACACGCCGTCCGACACCGTCACCGGGCTCACCCTCGGCGGTGACGACTACGTCACCAAGCCGTTCTCGATCGACGCGCTGGTGGCGCGGATCCGGGCGGTGCTGCGCCGCGCCGCCCCCGCCGCCCCCGCGCCCCCTCCGGCGGAGGACGGGCAGGTGCTGCGGGTCGCCGACCTGGAACTGGACGAGGCGCACTGGACGGTGCGCCGCGCCGGGGTGGAGGTCGACCTGTCGCCCACCGAGTTCCGGCTGCTGGCGTACCTGATGCGCAACTCCGGGCGGGTGCTCACCCGGGCGCAGCTGCTGGAGAACGTGTGGGGCTGGGGCCGGGACGACAACCCGCAGGTCGTCGAGACCTACATCAGCTACCTGCGGCGCAAGCTGGACCCGCTGGGGCCGCCGCTCATCCACACCCGGCGCGGGGTGGGGTACGCGCTGCGGCCATGACGCTCAACGCCCGGCTCATGACCGGCCTGCTCGGCGTCACGCTGGCCGGGCTTCTCGTCATGTGCGGGGTGAGCGGGTTCGTCCTGCACACGTACCTGATGAACCGGGTGGACGGGCAGTTGCAGGCCACCCGCGACCGGGCGGTGATCCGGATCGTCCGCCCCGGGCTGCCCGGGGAGGGCGTCGCGCCGCCCCGGTTCGTCGTGCTGAACGTCAACCCGGCCGGGCGGGTGCGGGTGCTCAGCGGGGACGACCCCGATCCTCTCCCGGCGGTCCGCGCGGTGGCCGGCCTGGGGCACGCGGAGCTGCGCGCGCGGGCGGTGTCGCTGGAGCCGTTCTCGCTGCCGGGGCTGCGCGCGGTGGCCCGGGAGATGCGCAACGGCAACGTGGTCGTCGTGGCGGCGCCGCTGGACGAGATCCGCGCGGCCGTGCGCAACCTGGTCGCCGCGGAGTTGGTCACGACGGCCGTGCTGGTCGCGGCGCTGGCCCTGGCCGGACGCGGCCTGATCGGCCGGGGGCTGCTGCCGCTGAGCCGGATGGCCGCCACCGCCCAGGCGATCGCGTCCGGCGGCGACCTGCGCGCCCGCATGCCCGGCCCCGGCCCGGCCACCGAGGCGTCCCGGCTCGCCGCCGCGATCAACGTGATGCTCGACCGGATCGAGCAGGCGTTCTGGGCGCGCGCCCGCTCCGAGGCGCGGGTGCGGGAGTTCGCCGCGGACGCCTCCCACGAGCTGCGCACCCCGCTCACCACCATCCAGGGGTACGCGGAGCTGTACCGGCACGGCGCCCTCGGCCCGGACGAGCTGCCGGACGCGATACGGCGGATCGAGGACGAGGCGCGCCGCATGAGCGCCCTGGTCGGCGACCTGCTGGAACTGGCCCGGCTGGACCGCGACGCGTCCCTGCGGCCCGCCCGCGTCGACGTGGTGGCGCTGGCCCGGGACGCCGTCGCCGACGCCTCGGCCGCGGGCCCCGACCACCCGGTCGCCCTGGAGGCGCCGGACGAGCTGGTCGCGACGGTGGACGAGGCCCGCGTCCGGCAGATCCTGGCGAACCTGCTGGCCAACGTCCGCACGCACACCCCGCCCGGGACCGTCGCCACGGTACGGCTCCGCCGCGACCCCGGCGGCCTCCTGGTCGAGGTCGCCGACCAGGGCCCGGGCATGGCGCCGGAGGACGCCGCCCGCGCCTTCGAACGCTTCCACCGCGCCGGGGACGGCTCGTCCGGCACCGGGCTCGGCCTGCCGATCGTCGCCGCCATCGCCGCCGCCCACGGGGGGCGCGCCCAGCTCCTCTCCAAGCCCGGCCACGGAACTGTCGTCAGCGTGGCGCTGCGCGACCTGTCCTGACGTTCACGACGTGAAGGCCCGGCGCCACAGGCGGCACCTGTCCACGAACGCGGGCAGCTCCTCGCGTGCGAACCGCTCAACGTCCCAGTCGTAGGGCTCGGTGGACGCCTTCCACACGTACGTCCAGGCGCGTTGCCCGTCGTCCAGGGTGATGAGGACGGGGTCGTAGTCGTCGTCTTCGTAGGCGTCCAGCAGACGGCGTTCGGCCTCGGTGAGACCGGTCATCACCAGCCCCTGTGCAACACCGTCCGGGTCGGCCACGAGCCCCGGGTACACCACCCCCGGCAACGCCCGCACACTCCACCCCGTGGCCGTCGCCGGCCGCATGTCCGGCACCCGCCCCAGCAGAACCCGCAGAATCTCAGGAAAACGCAGCGTGCCGTAGACGAACAACCCCTCCATGCCCGCGCAGCGTACGCCCTCACCAGGGCTCGTCGGCCCCTCTCCCCGGGGAGGGGAGGGCGTGGCGGGTGGTGGGGGTGAGGGGGGTGGCGCCGTGGCGGGCCAGGGTGAGGCCGAACCAGACGGCCGTTGCCAGGACGGCGAGGCACAGGAGCGTGCGGCCGATGCGCAGGCCGTAGCCGCAGGTGAACCACAGCAGGTGCAGGCCCAGGCGGCGCCACTGGTCGCGTTCCGTGCGGCGGCGGATGTCCAGGGCGCAGTAGCGGAAGTCGCGTTCGAGCTTTCGTCCGTCCTCGCACTCGTGGGCGGCGGACGCGAGCTGCCGGTAGAGCGTCTCCAGGAGGCCGGCGTTGGCCGAGCCCGTGAGGTCTTCGGCCAGGACGGCGTGCCGCCGCGCGTGCCATCCCGGGAGTCGCCAACGGCTCGGCGGGGCGGTCGCGAACGAACATCCCGACAGCCGCAGACGCTCCGGGCGCGCCAGCCCCAGGAAACGGCAACGGCTCAGGTCCACGTCTGTGAGGGCCACGCCGGGCGCCGTGGTTCCGCACAGGGACAGCACCCGCACCACCGGCTCGTGCGGCAGATCGGTCAGCCCATGGAACGGGTGGTCGACCGTCCGTACCGACAGGGCGCCGTCGAACACCGCGTTCTCCAGGTTGAGATCGGCGTGGCGGAGACGGAAGTCGGCGGTTCCCCGTACCGACAGGCCGCGCGCGTCCAGGGCGCGGGTCACCGCGCTCACGTGCAGCGTGCCGTGGGCCACCGCGTCCGCCAGGCCCAGGCGTCCTGCCGCCAGGGGGCCCAGCCAGGCGTCGCGACGGAAACGGACGCGTTCGAAGCGCGCCTGCCGGGTCACCCGTACGCGCCGGAACGAGACCGCGCCGCCGAACCGCGCCGCCTGCAGCCAGGCGTCGCGGCCGAAGCGCGCCCGGTCGAACGCCGCCGCGCCGATGAAGACCGCCCGGGAGAGGGACGCGTCCGCCTGCCAGGTGGTCTCTCCGAACAGCGCGTCCCCTGCGAATACGGCTTCGTCGAACGTGGCGTGCCGGTGGAACCGTGCGCCGTGGAACGAGGCGTTGCCCCTGAAACGGACCCTGCGGAACGACACGTGCCCCAGGAACCGGGCGTCCAGGAAGCACGCGGCGCCGGTGAAGCACGCGCCGTCGAAGGAGCTGTCACCCTCCAGGCACGCGCCCGACAGCGAGAACGGCGACGGCAGCACCGCCCCGTCGAACCTGCCGCGCCCCAGGTGCGGACGGCCGTCGGGACCGGTCAGCGCGTCCAGCAGGACGGACAGCACGTGCGGGGGCACCGTGACCCCGCGCAGATCCAGGTCGTCGCCCGGACGCAGTCCGGCGGCGTACGTTTCGAGCTCGCCCGGAGTCAGATGGGCGGCGCACCTCAGGTACGGGGCGACGGCCCGTCCGGCGCAGCCGTACGCGACCTTGCAGCGGGGCCAGGTCGCCAGTGCGTCCAGGGCAACGGTCTGAGTGCTCACGGGCCGTTTTTACCCACACCTGGTGATTACGTGAAGGGCCTTTGGGGGTAGCTGAGCGTTACGTCCTCTATCGGCCCCTTCGGGATACCCGTTGAACACGTGCCCTACCTGGGGCAACGCCCGTGCGGGCCGGCTCTCAAGAATGCGCGCTGTGGCGGCGGGGACGGTGTCCCGGTGCCGCCACAGCACGGGCAGGGGTCAGAGACGAATGCCGCTTGACCCCGTCTTGCGGACAGTGCGCTTGATCGCTTTGCGCTGCCGGGTCGGGACGGCCCCCGAGATGCCACGGCCGTAGGAGCGACTGCGGCCGTTCCCCATGCCGCCCGGCGTGATGCCCAGGGCGCGTTGGAGGGCGTTGCCCCGGCGCGCCGAGATGCGGCCTCCGAACGTGCTCCTGCTGGGGGTGATGCCGAGGGCGCGTTGGAGGGCGTTGCCCCGGCGTAGCGAGGTGCCGCCTCCGAACGTGCCCCTGCTGGGGGTGATGCCGAGCGCGCGTTGGAGGGTGTTGCCCCGGCGTGGCGTGGTGCGGCCTCCCAGTGGGCCGCTCGGGGTGATGCCCAGGGCGCGTTGCAGGGTGTTGCCTCGGCGTAGCGAGGTGCGGCCTCCGAACGTGCTCCTGCTGGGGGTGATGCCGAGGGCGCGTTGCAGGGCGTTGCCTCGGTGTAGTGAGGTGCGGCCTGAGAGGGGGCCGCCGCGTCGCATGGGGCCCGTGTAGCTGCCGCTCAGCAGTCCGCCACCGGGGCTGATGCCCAGGGCGCGTTGCAGAGGGGTGCCCCGGCGTAGCGTGGTGCGTGCCCCGAACGTGCCCCTGCTGGGGGTGATGCCGAGCGCGCGTTGCAGAGTGTTGCCCCGGCGTTGCGAAAGGCGACCTCCCAGTGGGCCGCTCGGGGTGATGCCCAGGGCGCGTTGGAGGGCGTTGCCCCGGCGCATGGGGGTGCGCCGCGGCAGCGTGCCGCCCCGGCCGAGCCCCCCGCCGCCGAGGACGCCGCGTCCCGTGGGCCCCCCGAAGATCCCGGGCGTACGCCGCCGCGTGATGGCGCCGCGTCCGCCGGGCCGCATGGTGCCGCCGCGGATGCCGCGGACCAGGGCGTACGCGGCCACGCCCGCGGCGGTGGCGCCGGCGGCGGTGGTCAGCGGGTGGCGCCGGGCGCCTTCGGCGGCGTGCACGGCCGCCTCCGGGGTCGCCTCGCGGGCCCTGGCCTTGAGCTGGCCGGCCTTCTGCTGGGCGCGGGCCCTGACGTCGGCGCGCGCGGCGAGGGCCTCCACGGTGGCGCCGAGCTCGGCGCGCGTCTCCTCGATGATGTGCTGTTGCTCCGCGACCTGCGGATCACGGTCGTAAGTGGTCATCGCCTGCCCCTGGTGCGTTGCTGGATCTCGTGGACGTCGGCCCGAACGCTGTCGGCGGTGCGGACCGGGGGCGTGGCGAGGCGCAGATGCCACCTGCCCTGGAGGGCCATCAGCCCGGCCACCACGAACAGGACGCCGCCTATGATCAACGCGGCCGCCCAGGCGGGCAGGACGAGGGCCAGGGCGAGCACCGCCGCCGCGACCATGGCGCCGCCGCCGTACAGCGCGAACGCTCCGGCGCCGCCGAACATCCTGGCGGCCTTGGCGGCGCGGCCGCCCTTGTGCCGCAGCTCCAGCTGGGCCAGCCGCAGCTCCTCGCGCACCAGGCGGGCGCTCTGCTCGCTGAGGTGCCGGATCAGCTCGGCGGTCGAGGCTCCGGCCAGGTCTTCGACATGTCGCCCGGTCACGTCACCGACACGTCGCTCGGTCAGTTGTTCGGACATCGCAACGTCGCCTCCCTTGCACGGGAAGCTGTCGATACCCGCTCACCAGGGGACCTAACGGGGCGACAGCGAGTGATCAGGGGGAACAGCGGGGATCACCTGATTGTCGACAACAAGGTGAAACGCCAGCGTTTCACCAACGTTCACCTTGACCAGGGACCATTGACTCATGACGGTCGAACCAGGACACGCCCGACGGGGTGAGGAAGCGCTGCCCGAAGATCGCTATCTGGACCGCGAGGAGAGCTGGCTGCGGTTCAACCAGCGTGTCCTGGAGCTGGCCGAGGACCCCGGGCTGCCGCTGCTGGAGCGCGTGCGGTTCCTGTCGATCTTCGCCAGCAACCTCGACGAGTTCTTCATGGTGCGGGTCGCCGGGCTGGCCCGCCGGATGGCGACCGGCCTGGCGGTGCAGTCGGCCAGCGGCCGCCAGCCCCGCGAGGTGCTGGAGCGCATCTCCGCCGTCGCGCACGAGCTGATGCTGCGGCACGCGGTGGCCTTCCACGAGGAGATCTGCCCCGCGCTGGCCAAGGAGGGCATCGACATCCTGCGCTGGGACGAGCTGGCGCAGACCGAGCAGGAGCGGCTGCGCCGGCTGTTCCGCGACCGGATCTACCCGGTGCTGACCCCCCTGGTGGTCGACTCGGCGCACCCGTTCCCCTACATCTCCGGCCTGTCGCTCAACCTGGCCGTGATCGTCCGCGATCCGGAACGGGACGGCACGCTGTTCGCCCGGGTGAAGGTGCCGCCGCTGCTGCCGAGGTTCATCGAGGCGTCCCCCAACCGGTTCACCCCGCTGGAGGACGTGATCGCCGCCCATCTCGGGCAGCTGTTCGTCGGCATGGAGATCGTCGAGCACCACGCGTTCCGGGTGACCCGCAACCAGGACCTGGAGATCGACGAGGACATCAGCGAGGGCCTGCTGCAGGCGCTGGAACGCGAGCTGCTGCGCCGCCGGTTCGGCCCGGTGGTCCGGCTGGAGGTGGAGAGCTCGATCTCCCCGGAGGTGCTGGAGTTCCTCACCACCGAGCTGGCCATCGACGACAACCAGATCTACCGGGTGGACGGCCCGCTGGACCTGGCCGGGATGGCGGCCATCGCCGACCTGGACCGCCCGGAGCTGAAGTACCCGCCGTTCGTGCCGTCCAAGGAGGCGATCGCGGCCGACGCCGGCATCTTCGCCGCCATCCGCGAACGCGACGTGCTCGTCCACCACCCCTACGACTCGTTCACCACCACCGTGCAGCGGCTGATCGAGGACGCCGCCGCCGACCCCCGCGTGCTGGCGATCAAGCAGACGCTCTACCGCACCAGCGGCGACTCGCCGATCGTGGACGCGCTCATCGAAGCGGCCGAGGAGGGTAAGCAGGTCGTCGTGGTGGTCGAGTTGAAGGCCCGGTTCGACGAGCGGGCCAACATCGCCTGGGCGCGCAAGCTGGAGCAGGCGGGCTGCCACGTGGTGTACGGGTTCGTCGGGCTGAAGACGCACTGCAAGCTGGCCATGGTGGTGCGCCAGGACGCCGACGGCACGCTGCGCCGCTACTGCCACATCGGCACCGGCAACTACCATCCCAAGACCGCGCGGCTGTACGAGGACTTCGGGCTGCTCACCGCCGACCGCGAGGTCGGCGAGGACGTCAGCGCGCTGTTCAACCACCTGACCGGCTACTCGCGGCAGACCTCGTTCAAGCGGCTGCTGGTGGCCCCGCACAGCCTGCGGTCGGGGCTGGTGCTGCGCATCGAGCGCGAGATCGAGCACCACCGCGCCGGCCGGCCCGCCCGCATCCGCATCAAGTGCAACTCGCTGGTCGACGAGGTGATCATCGACGCGCTGTACCGGGCGTCGCAGGCGGGCGTGCCGGTCGACATATGGGTGCGCGGCATCTGCGCGCTGCGCCCGGGTGTGCCGGGGCTGTCGGAGACGATCCGGGTGCGCAGCGTGCTGGGCCGGTTCCTGGAGCACTCCCGGGTGTTCGCCTTCGAGCACGGCGGCGACTCGGAGGTGTGGCTGGGCAGCGCCGACCTGATGCACCGCAACCTGGACCGGCGGGTCGAGGCCCTGGTCCGGGTGACCGATCGGTCGCACCGGGCCGACCTGGTCCGGCTGATCGATCTGGCCATGGACGACGACACCGCGACCTGGTGGCTTGACGGCGACGGCACGTGGACGCGCCGGTCCGCCATGGTGGACGGGGAGCTGCTGGACATCCAGACGCACCTGGTCCGCAGCCGCCGCTGGAGGACCGTCGATGGATGACCCCCGCCCCGACGCACCCGTACTCGGCACCCCCCACTCCCCCGGGGAGCCGAACCTCGCCGGACCCCGCTCCCCGGGGGAGCCGGGGCCCGGCGAACCCGGCCCGGCCGTGACGCGGCCGCCCATCCGCGCGGCGGGCGCCGTGCTGTGGCGCCCGGGTGACGGCCGCGGCCCCGACGGCGCGCCCGTCCCCGAGGTGGCGCTGATCCACCGTCCGCGCCATGACGACTGGTCGTTCCCCAAGGGCAAGCTGGAACGGGACGAGCACGCGCTGCGCGGCGCGGTCCGCGAGGTGGAGGAGGAGACCGGGGTCGTGGCGCGGCTGGGGCGCCGCCTGCCGACCCGCGTCTATCCCAAGGACGGCCGCACCAAGTACGTCGACTACTGGGCGGCGCGGGCCGTGTCGTCGGCGAGGTTCACCCCGAACGACGAGGTCGACGAGCTGGTCTGGCTGCCGGTGGCCGAGGCAGAGCGGCGGCTCACCTACCCGCTGGACGTCGACCTGCTGCGCGAGTTCGCCGCCGGGCCGCTGGTGACGCGTCCGCTGGTGATCCTGCGGCACGCCACGGCGGGCGAGAAGAGCGAGTGGAACGGTCCGGACGAGCTGCGTCACCTGGACGAGCCGGGCCGCGCCCAGGCCGGGACGCTGGCCGACCTGCTGTTCGCCTACGGCCCCGGGCGTCTGGTCAGCTCGGCGACGGCGCGCTGCGTGGAGACGCTGCTGCCGTACGCGCGCCGCACCGGTTCGGAGGTCGTCACCGACCGGGCGTTCACGGTCGGCGTCACCGACGCAGGACGGGCGTGCGCGCGCCTGCTCGACCTCGCGGTCGCCACCGAGGGGACGCCCGCGCCGGAGCCGCTGGTGGTGTGCACGCACGGCGAGATCGTGTCCGAGCTGATCACCTTCCTGTGCCGCGAGCTGGGCGAGAAGGAGCCCGACGACCCCGCGCTCGACAAGGGGGCGTTCTGGGCGGTGCACGTGTCGGCGTCAGGCGACGGCACGACGCCGACCCTGGCGGCGCTGGAACGCCACGCCTGCTAGAAGGCGGGCGCGCCGATCCGCTGCCAGGTCCGTTCCAGCCCGTCCAGCGACGTCTGCGCCTCGCAGCGCTCGACCCCGTACAGCACGCCGATGGTGAACGCCTCGGCCGGGGTGCGCACGCCCGCGGCGATCTCCCGCAGGTGCGCCATGGCGATCACGCCGTCCTGGTGGCCGCCGAACACCTCCTGCACGCTCCTGGCGTCCCGGGCGGCCCGCGCCGCGGTCTCCCCGAGCACCGGGACGGCCAGCTCCGCCGCGTAGCGGGCCCGTTTGGCGGACTTGCGGGTCTCGTGCCGCGCCACGTCGGCGTCCTCGGCGGTGGCGATGGCGGCGTGCGCCCGTTCCATCCGCCGCCACGCCCGGGCCACCAGCACCGGCAGTTCCTTGGTGGCCCGGCGGGCGGCGCGGTCGGTCAGCGGCGGGTCGGCGACGAGACGCTCCAGCGCGTCCAGCAGGGCGAAGTAGCGCGGCTCCTTGAGCGCGGCGTTGAGCCGCCGGTACGCCGACCTCTCCTTGCGGGCGAGCTCGTCCAGCCACTCCCGTCCGGCGTCGCCGACGCCCAGCTCGTCCAGCCGCGCGGTGAACCGCATGCGGAGCACCTCGAGGTCGCGAACCTCGCCGAGCACCTCGGCCAGCCACTGCAGCTCGGGCCGCAGCGGATCGACGCGCTCGCGCTCCAGCAGCGGCCGGTAGCTGCGCAGGGCGCTGCGGACGCGGCGGACCGCGACCCGCATCCGGTGGACCGCGTCCTCCTCGGCCACCCGCGCCTTCGGGTCGTACCTCAGGATCGCCGCGGCCTGGGCCGCCAGATACGCCCGGACGGCCGCGCCCGCCGACCCGTCGTCGGCCGGCTCCCCAGGGGCCCGCGGGACGGCGCCGTTCAGCAGCCGTCCCAGCTTGGACGACGACGCCGACCGCCGCGCCCCGGCCTTGCGCAGCCGCTTGCCCGCCGCCCTGAGCAGCCCGGGCTCCCCGGTGCCCAGCTCGACCTCGATCTCCCGCCAGGACGCGGCGGCGTCGTGGTCGTCCCGCAGGACGCGGCCGGTGACCGCGTCGTCGGCGACCTCGGCGAGCACCGCGCCGTCCTCGTCCAGCAGCGGCAGCACGGTCCGCTCGGTCTCCAGGGTGGCGACCGGCCGCAGCGCCGCGCCGCGCGTGTAGGCGGCCACCAGGTTCGCCAGCCGGGCCGGGACGACCCGCGCCCGCCCGAGCGGCGCACGGGTTTCGATCTTGCTGTCCGGGCCGACCGGCATCTTCAGGTGCCAGCCCGCGTCATCGCCGCCGCGCCGCCGCCGCAGGGTGATGCCGTGCGCGGAAAGCCGCAGGTCGTCGGTGTCGAAGTAGGTGGCGTGCAGCCGGTGCGACCGCGCCCGCCCCACGGTGGCCACCCCGGGCAGGCCGGACAGTTCCGGCAGCCCGAAGCCGGCGTCCGCGTCGTACTTGCGCTCGACCTCCACATGCTGCGCGGCCACGGCATCACGTCCTTACGTCGCGGTGAATTTCATGTTGCCAGGATGGCACCGGAAAATGAACGGACATACAAGGCAAAACACCAGTAATTCCTTTTAGCCCGGCTTTCACCGGGAGTTGCTGTCATGGCCGAGTTGATCTCCCCACCAGGAAGGCGGTGCTCCCTTGAGACGCCCGCTCGCGCTCGGCCTGGCGCTCGCGCTCACCGGAGGCCTGGCCCTCGCCGGCTCGCCCTCCGCGCCCGCCACCACATCCGCCGCGTCCACGTCCGACGACGGTCTCCGCCGCCGCGACCTGCACGCCCGCGGCGGCATCTTCGTCCGCGAGGTGCTGCCGCGCCGCCACACCGGCAAGGTCCCGGTGCTGCTGGTGCACGGCGCCCGGCCCGGCGGCGTCGCCACCTTCGACCTGCCGGTGCCCGGCGGCTCACTGGCCGGCGACATCGCCCGCGCCGGACACCCCGTCTACGTCATGGACGTGCGCGGATACGGCCGCTCGACCTACCCGCGCTCGTTCACCCAGGACCCGTCCGCCAACCCGCCCGCCGTGCGCTCCAACGAGGCCGTTCGGGACGTGGACGCGGCCGTCGACCTCGTCCGCTCGCGCGCCCGCGTCCCCGAGGTGGCGGTGTACGGCTGGGCGACCGGCGGCCACTGGGCGGGCATGTACGCCTCGCTCCACTCGGAGAAGGTCTCCGACCTGGTCGTCCACAACTCCCTGTACTCGGGCACGTCCCGCTGGTCGCTGCAGGACGAGTACGAGGACCCGGACCGTCCCGGCCACCCGCGTCCCATGCCCGCCTGGCGCGCCGTCACCGCCGACAGCCTGACCGCACGCTGGGACCAGGACATCCCCATCCCCGACAAGGACCAGTGGCGCGACCCCCACGTCCGCGCCGCCTACCAGCGCGAGGCCCTCCGCGCCGACCCCACCAGCGACGACCGCGACCCGCCCGGCTTCCGCAACCCCACCGGCCCCCTGGTCGACGCCTTCTACCTCGCCCAGGGACGCCAGTTCTGGGACGCCAGCCTGATCGACGCCCGCACCCTGGTCGTCCGCAGCGAACGCGACTTCTGGTCCCGTCCCGAGGACGTCACCCGCCTGATGGACCACCTCACCGGCGCTCCCCGGACCCGCGCCGTCACGCTGCCGGGCGCCATCCACCACGTCCACCTGGACCGCCCCGCACGCGGCCGCTCCCAGCTGCTGTCCGAAGTCACCACATTCCTCAGAAGCTGACGCGCCCGGCCTGTCACCACCCCCGGTTAACGTCCGCACGGTGGGACTCCATCGCCAGTACGCACGTCTCTCCCCAGCCGCCCTGCAGCGTTCGCGGAGCGACCCCGCCTGGGCACAGAAGCGCCTCGACGACCTCGCCGATGCCTGGGCCTATGAGGAACCGCTCCCTCCCGAGGAGGCGCCCTACTTCAGCATCGAGAAGTCATGGGACAAGCTCCACTACCTCCTGCGCGCCCACGGCGGCATGACGATCGACGTCATCCACGGAGGGGCCGAACTTCCGCTGGACGACGAGACGGACTTCGGGCCCGCGCGTTACCTGACACCCTCGGAGGTCGCCGAGGCGGGCGCCTTCCTCGCCGCCACCCCGTTCGACGATCTCGCCCGTCACTATGACCTCCCCGCCATGCTTGCCGCAGAGATCTATCTCGTCCCGGCGGCCGAGGCGGACGTCCCGTTCGACCTGGACGCCCTGCGGTGCCGCTACGACGAGCTGACGCGCTTCTTCGGTGCCGCCGCCAAGGCAGGTGACGCGGTCGTCCTGATGCTGACCTGACCGGCGCGCGCCGTGGTCTGTGCGGAGACCACGGCGCGCGGCGGTGGACTGGGTTCTCCACCAGGCACGCCTTGGGTGACGGCGCCGTGCAGCTACCGGTGCCCGGCCTTGCGGAGCACCCGAGGCCGCGGCCCTTGCGTCCGTCTCACGACGGCCTCACCTTCCAGGGTGCCGGCCTGGGCTCTCACTGTGCGGCCGCGATCGGCACGGGACTACGCAACGAGGCCCAGGGGGGCGCATTCGCCGATTTGGCAAATGTCCGCATAGTCGCCACTCCCGGCGCTGGAACCGGAAGTGCTCACCACGAGCCGACGGATGCTTTCCGCATGCACTTTATCACTGAATGCGATTCTGATCGGCGCTTCGTTGTTCATTCGCTACCAACGGTGACGAATCAACGCCCAAGCCGGGTGGTGCGGCGCGCGATGAACGGGGTGAGCTGGCAGATCTATACAAAACAAGTAGTAGGTAAGTCGACGGCCAAAAGATCGCTATAAAGTAAGGCGGTCATTTTCGGCCAGGCCGCCCCACCCCGGGCAGGCTTGCTCCGGCCTGCCGAAACTCATCGAACAAGTCGGCCTGTCGAAAGGATGGACGACAGCAATGCGTGAGTACTCGCGCAGAGGAGCACTCTGGACCGGTCTGGCCACGTTAGGAGCGGTGGCGACGGCGGGCACCGGCGCCGCCCAGGCGGCGACGAATCCCAGCCCGGCGGCCTCTTCCTCGCCCGTCAAGCTCACCCCGGCGCAGGCGTGGGCGAAGCTGTGGCGAGGAAACCGCCACTGGATCGCCGGCAGACTCCAGCACCCCCACCAGACCGTCCAGCGGCGTACGGAGGTGGCGCAGGCCCAGTCCCCCTTCGCCGCGGTCGTGACCTGCATCGACTCCCGCATCTCTCCGGAGATCGTGTTCGACCAGGGAATCGGCGACCTGTTCTGCCTCCGCACCGGGGCGCACACGGTCGACGGCCTGGTCACCGCGTCGATCGAGTACGGCCCGGTGGAGAACGGCACCCCCCTGATCGTCGTGATGGGCCATCAGCGCTGCGGCGCGGTCAAGGCCGCCGTCGAGGCGATCGAGAGCGGCCATCACCTTCCGGGGCACCTGGACGAGATCGTGAGCGCGCTGCGGGGAGCCTACGAAGAAGCCGCCGGACAGGGCGGCGACATCGTCGACAAGACGGTCCGCGCGCACACGCTCCGCACGGTCAACGACCTGGCCGCCGACGACGTCCTCGCGTCGCTCATCGAGAAGGGCGAGCTCGGCATCGCCGGCACGTACTACAGCCTCGACACGGGTCAGGTCTCCCTCCTGAAAGCCGTCGGCTTCAACCCCTCCTGACCCCTCGGGAAACCGGACGCACAGCCGCGTCCGATAACCATTTCGATCACTACAAACGGTCAATGCGCGCTGCCCCAAAAAGGGACGCGCAGGGTGCGGGCCACGCCGCCCGCCGACCTGCGGGCCACACCGACCGGCGCCCCGACGCACTCGCCGGGCGCGCCGGTCACCCCCCGCCCCCAACCCCCGCCCACCCCGCACATGGCCTCGGGCGGCCCGCCCGAAACCGCCGTCCCACGCGCGATGCACACACGACCCGCCAATGCCCCGGCCCATTTGCCGGGCGCGCCGGTCACCTCGCGTCCCCAGCCCCGCCCCACCCGGCAGGTGGCCTCGGGTGGGCGGGCTGAGGCCGTCGCTGTCCACGTGTGTGTGAAGCCCGGCCCGACGGTGTCCCCGGCGGTTTTGCCGGGCGGGCTGGTCACCCCAGCGCCCAGCCTGACACGCTCCGCGCGTGGCCGTGGGAGGGCCGGCAGGCGCCGCCGTGTCACGCGCGATGCGACACACGACCCGCCAATGCCCCGGCGAATTCGACCGGGCGTGCCGGTCACCCCAGCCCCGACACGCTCCGCAGGTGCCGTTGGAGGGACCGGCCGAACCGCCGTGCCATGCGATGCGACACGACGGTGCCCCTACGAAATCGACCGGGCGGGCCGGTCACTTCCCGCTCGCCGCCTCGACACGTCTCCGCGTGTGGCCTGGGATCGAGGGGGCGGTTGAAGGCGCTGTGCTCAGGTGGATGTGGGGTCCGGGCCGACGGTGTTGCTGGTGGGGGTCGGGTGGGGGTGCTGGTCGCCTTGCGGGCACGGGGCCGGCGTGCCTGGCTGGTGGTCTCTGGTGGGTGGGGGGCGTTGCGGCGGGACGGGGGGCGGGGGGCGTTGGCGTGGTCGGGGGGACGGGGGCGGCGAAAGATCCCTATTGACCGTTTTCGGGTCAGAAGCTTTACTTTGGGGCAGAACAGACGGGAAAGCGTTTTCTCAACGAGCGTCCGCACTCCATCCATGAGCGTCCGCCCCCACCCCCTTGAGAGCGCCCATGAGCTCCCTCGTCCGCCGTCCCCTGTCCCCGTTCGCCGTCATCACAGTCCTGCTGGCACTCGTCCTCGGCATCGGGGTGGCCCCCGCCCGCGCCGAGGCTCCGCAGTTCCGCGTGCTCGTCTTCTCCAAGGTCACGAACTATCGGCATGAGTCCATCCCGGCCGGAATCGCCGCCGTGCGCCAGCTCGGCGCCGAGCACGGCTTCGAGGTGGAGGTGACGGACGACGCCGGCGCCTTCACCGACGACAACCTCGCACGATTCCAGGCGATCGTCTTCAACAACACCAACTCCTCACCCGAGAAGGGTGATCTGCTCAACGCCGACCAGCGGGCCGCGCTGCAGAAGTTCGTCCGCGGCGGGGGCGGCTGGGTCGGCCTGCACTCGGCGGCCGACAGCGAGCGCGACTGGGACTGGTACGAGGGCCTGGTCGGCGCGATCTTCGACAGCCACCCGGCCGTCCAGACCGGCCGGATCAAGGTTCTGGACCAGGCGCACCCCTCCACCAAGGGGCTTCCCGAACTGTGGGAGCGCACCGAGGAGTGGTACAACTGGCGCACCAACCCGACCGGCAAGGTCCACACGCTCGCCCAGATCAAGGTGCGGGACGGGATCGACGGCCTGGACGAGGGCGTCGACCACCCCTACTCCTGGTGCCAGCGCTACGACGGCGGCCGCTCCTGGTACACCGCCGGCGGCCATGCGAGTTCCGCGTTCTCCGAACCGCTGTTCCTGCGTCATCTGCTCGGCGGCATCACCTGGGCGGCCGGAGCCGCCGCCGGTGACTGCGCGGCCACCCAGACCGGGAACTTCCAGCGGGTGCCGCTGGTGACCGACGACCTCGCCGACCCGTTCGAACTGGCGGTCGCGCCCGACCGGCGGGTCTTCTACATCCAGCGGACCGGCGAGCTCAAGGTCGTCGACCAGGACTCGCTGAAGGTCACCACCGCCCTGGACTTCGACTACTCGCCGGAGATGACCAGTCAGTCCGACGGGCTGCTCGGGCTCGCCCTCGATCCCGGGTTCGCCGAGAACAACTGGGTCTACCTGCTGCACTCCGACAAGGTCGAGAAACACATCAACCTGTCGCGGTTCACCGTGTCCGGCGACAAGGTCGACCCCGCGTCGCAGAAGGTGCTGCTGACGATCCCCACCTGGCGTGGTGAGGGACGGGCCAACGTGCACATGGCCGGCTCGCTCACCTTTGACACCAAGGGGAACCTCTACGTCGCGACCGGCGACAACACCGATCCCTTCGCCTCCGACGGCTTCGCCCCGATCGACGAGCGCGAGGGCCGCCGCGCGTGGGACGCGCAGGGCACCGCGGGCAACACCAACGACCTGCGCGGCAAGATCCTGCGGATCACGCCGCAGGCGGACGGCACGTACGACGTCCCCGAGGGCAACCTCTTCCAGCCCGGCACCGCCAGGACCCGGGCCGAGATCTACGCGATGGGGATGCGCAACCCGTTCCGGATCACGGTCGATCCGCTGACCGGCGCGCTGCTAGTCGCCGACTACGGGCCGGACGCCCGCCAGGCCGACCCCGACCGCGGCCCGGAGGGGACCGTCGAGTTCAACCGCATCACCAAGGCGGGGAACTACGGCTGGCCGTACTGCGTGGGGAACAACACCCCCTTCAACGACTACGACTTCGCGACCCAGACCTCGGGCGCGAAGTTCGACTGCTCGGCTCTCGTCAACGACTCGCCCAACAACACCGGCCTGCGCGATCTGCCCCCGGCTCAGCCCGCGCTGGTGTGGTACGCCTACTCGGCCTCGGCGGAGTTCCCCGAACTCGGCACCGGGGGCGGCGGCCCGATGAGCGGCCCGGTGTACGACTACGACCCGGCCAACCCGCGCAAGACCAAGTTCCCCGAGTACTTCGAGGGCAAGTGGCTCACCTTCGAGCTCACCCGCCGGTGGTTCAAGACGTTCTCCGTCCAGCAGAACGACCAGACCTTCACCGATCCGCGTTTCGCCCCCGCGCGCAAGGGCGACCTTCAGTCGATCAACACCGTGTTCCCCGACATGTCCTGGATCCAGCCGTTCGAGGCGCACTTCGGGCCGGACGGCTCGCTCTATGTGATCGACTTCGGTGAGGGCAGCGGGACCGGACGCGGCGGCAGCAACAACGGCGCCGGCATCTACCGCATCGACTACGTCGCTGACGGACGGCCGCCGGTCGCGAAGGTCTCCGCCACTCCGGACTCGGGTCCGGCGCCGCTGACGGTGCGGTTCTCCAGCGAGGGTTCCGCGTCGCCCGACGGCAAACCGATCAGCTACGCGTGGGACTTCGACGGTGACGGCACCACCGACTCCACCGAGGCGAACCCGACGCACACCTACACCACCGAGGGCCAGTTCGCCGCCCGCCTGACGGTCGAGAGCAACGGCCTCAGCGGCGTCGCCGTCCAGGACATCACGGTCGGCAACTCCCGGCCCAAGGTGACCATCGTCAGCCCGCCGAACGGCGGGATGTTCGACTTCGGCGACACCGTCCCGTTCAAGATCAAGGTGACGGATCCCGAGGACCGCACCATCGACTGTGACCGGGTGGTCGTCCAGTCGCAGCTCGGCCACGACAACCACCTGCACCCCCTGGACAACTACACCGGGTGCGCGGGCGAGATCGTCACCGACCCCGGTGACAGCCACGGCCCGGGCCAGAACCTGTACTACGCGATCAGCGCGCAGTACGAGGACAAGGGCGCGCCCGGGGTGCCGAGCCTCATCGGATCGGCGGCGTTGAGCCTGCGGCCCAAGTTCCGGGAGGCCGAGCACTACACCGGCACGGGCGGCGAAGGCGGCGGCGTGCAGATCGGCAGCCGGTCCGACGCGTCCGGCGGCAGGCGGCTCACCGAGATCGAGCACGGGGACTGGATCACCCTCGACCCCGCGCACCTCAAGGGCATCGCGTCCGTCACCGTCGGCGCGGCGTCGGGCGGCCTCGGCGGTGACGTCGAGTTCCGCGCCGACTCGCCCACCGGGCCGCTGCTCGGCAAGGCGACCATCCCGAACACCGGCGGCTGGGGCAACGTGGTGTCCCCGACCGTCAAGCTCACCGATCCCGGGCGGACCGTGAAGCTCTACGTGGTCTTCACCAACCCGGACTGGTCGGCCGACAAGCCCGACCTCCTCGCGCTCGACTGGCTGCACTTCAACGGACCCGGCGTCGAGAAGCGTCCCACCGGCAACGTGGCCGTGACGGCGACGCCCGCCGAGGGCGCCGCACCCCTCACCGTGTCACTCGCGAGCAACGTGAAACTGCCGCCGGGACGAACCGCCGCTGCCTACCACTGGAGCTTCGGCGACGGCGCGTCGGCGGACGGCGGGGCCGGCGCGAGCCACACCTATCCGAGGAAGGGGACCTACACCGTTCACCTGACCGTCACCGACGACAAAGGCGACACGACCACCGGCGCGGTCCAGGTCAGGGTCACCTGACATGTCCCCTCGGCCATCGAAGGATCACACGCTCACACGGAGAGGTGGCGGAGCATGAACGGACGGGACTCCGGCGAGAGGGGTCTGAAGCGGCGCGCGTTCCTCGGAGCGACGCTCGGTGCCGCCGCGGCGGCCACGCTGACCGCGGGCGCGACGGCGGCGCACGCCGAGGAACTCGGCGACGCCGACAGGGGCAAGCGGCGCATTCCCCCCAGCGCCATCGGCATGCACCTCTACACGATGCGCACTCCGCTGGCCCAGGACTTCGCGGGCACCCTCGAGAAGCTCGCCGCCATCGGGTACGCCACCGTCGGGGTGAGCGGCCGGCACGGCCACGACGCCGCACAGATCCGGCGCATGCTGGACGCGACCGGGCTCAAGGCCGTCCTCGAACACGTCAGCTTCACCACGATCACCAACGGCGGGTGGGAGCAGGCCCTCGAAGACGTCCGCACGCTGGGTGGCAGGTGGATCGTCATCCCGAGCCTGCCGGGGTCGATGGGCACCCCGGCGGGATACCGGGAGGCCGCCCGGCTCTTCAACGAGGCGGGGCTGGCCGCGCGGCGGGCCGGGCTCAAGCTGCTCTTCCACAACCACGACGCCGACCACAGGACCGTGGAAGGCGAGGTGCTCTACGACATCCTGCTGAAGGAGACCGACCCGGCGCTCGTCGGCTTCGAACTCGACCTCTACTGGGCGGCGAAGCTCGGCGGGAACCCGGCCGACTACTTCACCGACCATCCCCGCCGTTTCCCGGCCCTGCACGTGAAGGACATGGCGCCCGACGGCGACTTCGCCGACGTCGGCTCCGGGGTCCTCGACTTCGCGGCGATGTTCCGGTCGGCCCGGCGCGGCGGCGTCAAGCAGTGGCTGGTCGAACACGACCGGCCGGCTGACCCCTTCGCGAGCGCCCGCAACAGCTACGACTATCTGTCCAAACTCCGGTTCTGACGTCCACCCCCTGCGCCGTCTCTCGCAGCCGATGGTTGCGAGAGACGGCGTTCGCGTCCCACGCCCAGGCGCCCTCCGCCGCGTCCAAGCCGTCGGCGCGGCGCCTGGGCCGGGCAGGAGGCCGCCGAACCGCCCGGCGACTTCGTTACGCCGATCCCCACGTCCGTACGCGACGCGTACGGCGCCATGATCTGGTGGCTGAGCCCGCCGCTCAGCGACGACCCCCCTCCTCGATCGCGCCGGCGGATGACCGCGCCCTCTAGGCAGTCCGCGGAGCGGCCACGTTCCGCCGCCCTCAGACCCGCCCCCGGATCGGCCAAGAGGCCGAGATCGCGCCCACCGTCCGCCGGACGCGCCCTCACCGCGATCAGAACCGGCCGGCCACCGAGATCTCACGGGCTGTCCCTTTCTGGGTGTCGTAAGTGAGCTGTTGCCGAGTCGCAAGCGACGATCACTAGGTTCGGCTTCGGCGTTGCGCGCGATGTCCGTGTTGTCGCAGCCACCAGAAAGGCGCACATGAAGCTCAAGATCTTCGCTGCCACCCTGCTCACCGGGACGGCCCTGTCGATCGGCTCGTCGGTGATCGCGGCGGGAGCAGCGGCGGCCGACACGGAACCGGCCGGCCGTGACTACTCGGCACAGGGCATCTATCCGGCCAGGTACTACGCGCCGACCGAGGCGGGACGGCAGGCATGTGAGTCCGACGCGGCCACGATCCGCGACGGCTCGACCGGGGCCTGGTGCTCGTACTCGCCCGGTCATCCGGACGCCGGAGGGCCCGCCTGGGTCCTGTGGGTCAACGACGGAACCGGCTGATTGACCGCCCAGGTGCCTGCCGGACCGCGAGCCGTCGGCGCGCCATACGGCGTGGCCGGTGACGGCGCCGCAGTCCTCCGTGCCTGGGCACCTGCCCGCAGGGCCGCTTCCGCTGATCGCGTCGGCGCAACGCGGCCTGCGGCGCGGGTTCCGGCCGGCCTGGACGGGGCCGTGACGGCCCTGTCCACGGGGGAAGGCCGGCCGGGACCCGCGAAATCGTGGCAGTGAACGGTACGACGTGACGCGGGCACGGTCTCGGCGTCATCGGTGGCCACGACCCGCGCTCACCGGGGAGGCCGCAGGCCGCTCCGGATCGACGTCCTAGGGGAACGCCCGGAGAGGGCGGCGGTCGGTGGATTCCAGGCGGACGGATGCGCCATGCGATGGGCTTTCACATTCCGCTGATCATGTCGGTGCCGTGGTCTACGGTCCGGCGCATGGCTGATCACCGAATCCTGAAGACCTTCCCCGACCCGGACGGCGGTGCCGTCCACGCCCTCGCCCCTCTCGTCCTGGACGGCGCCCCGGCGGTGATCGGCAAACACGGCGACGGCTCCCTGTGGACCTGCGACCTGACCACGGGCGAACGCGTCGGACACCCCATCGATCTCGACAGCGCCGCGCCCGATGACCCGGTCCCCGACGCCGAGGGAACCATCTGGGACGACGAGGATTTCGAAGACGAGAAGGGCGAGGCGGACGCGTACGAGGTCGTCTCCCTGCTGACCGCGACGAGTCTCGACGGCCACCCGGTGCTGGTGACCGGCGGCGGCCGGTTCGACCTCACTTCCCTGCTGGGCGAGGACTACATGGGCGGCGCCGTCCGCTGCTGGGACCTGGCCACCGGTGAGAAGATCGGCAAGACCATGACCGGGCACGGTCTCGGCGTCACCGCCCTGGCCACCGTCCCCTCCGAGCGCGGACCGCTGGTGCTCAGCAGCAGTGAGGACGGCGTGCTGCTCGTTTCGGTGCTCGCGTCCGGCGAACGCGTCGCGGAGATCCGGGGCAGCTACAACGGCGCGATGGCCGCCGCCGTGGTGGATGGCCGCCCGCTTGCCGTCACCGGCGGCCACGACCCCCACCTCGAAGTTTGGGACGCCCTCACCGGGGAGGCCGTAGGCGGCCCCAGACAGATCGGCGCCCCCGTCCACACCGTCGCCCTGACCGAGGTGGCCGGTCGCGCAGTGATCCTCACCGCCGGCGACGACAACACACTGCGGATGTGGGACCTGCCCACCGGCCGGCCGGCAGGGGGGCCGCTGTCCGGCCATGCCGGCACCATCCAGGGGATCACCCTCACCCGGCTCGGCGGGCGTGCGGTCGCTGTCACCGAGGCCATGGACGACCCGCCCCGAATCTGGGACCTCACCCGTGCCGAACAGCTCGGCGGCACACTGGCCGTTCCCGGTGAGCAACCCCCCACGGCCGTGACCGCCATGGATATCAACGGCGAGCCCGTCGTCGTGACAGGTCACGACGACGGCACCATCCGAGTCTGGCGCATCTCCGCCCCGTGACCGGGAGCAATCTCCATGACGAGGCGTCCGCTCTCATGCAGCGCTCGGTGAGCGGTGGGCGGTGATGGGGTCTGCGGTGGACGGTGTCCACAGAAAGCCGGTCGCCGGGCGCTGGCCGATCAGACCATCGTAGGCGGTGGGCTCGCTCGCACCGGCCATTGGCGGAAGTGACAAAGGTCCCATTGACAAGTCTCAGTAAGGGAATCCCCAGCTCACTTTGCAGAAGTGGTCAACGAAGTTCAAATATCAATCTGATGACCGTATGCGGTCAAAACTCCCGGTTGTGTGGAGGCGATCGGCTTCCTAAGGTCGGGGAGGCGGGCCGATCCGTGGGAAGGAACTGCCACACGGACCGCCGTCGCTCCTTCATGGCGGCGACATCCCGACCACAAATCGGGATGTCGCCGCGCCGGGCGTCGCAGACCGCGGCAGGCGAATTCCAGGGAGTTTCCACATGTGCGTGCGGAAGACGCTGGCCGTCATCGGGGGAATGGTGTCGATTCCGTTGGCGGCGCCGTCCGCCGCCGAGGCGACGGAGCCGGTCGGCGGCTACCGGCTGACCGTCGCCCCGGTGCAGGGCGCGGGCCGGGTCGCGAGCGCCAGCTTGCGGTGCGGACCGGACGGAGGGTCGCACCCCGACCCGGTACGGGCCTGTGACCAGCTGCGACGTGTCAACGGAAACGTGGCGCGCCTGCCGGAGCGGCCCGGCCGGTGCACGCTCGAATACGCGCCCGTGCGGGTGCGGGCGCACGGTACCTGGAAGGGCAGGCCGCGGGACTACGCCCGGACCTATTCCAACCGGTGCGCGGCCATCCGGGGCACCGGCGGCGTACTGTTCAAATTCTGAGGCTTCCCGGGAAGACCCACCGGGGTGGCTGGGTCGGCGAGTCGTCGGCGTGGAAGGTGTGCGGGGTTCCACGCCGACGACTCGCCATGAAATGTGCGAGGTATTTTCATCGATGTTCACATATATTGCCGCCGCGGGTGTCGCGGCGCTTTCCCTGGCGTCGCCGGCGTCGTCCGGAATGCTCGTCTCCTACGCGCGCAGCGGTGGATTCGCCGGTGTCCAGGAAACGGTCGTCGTCCATCGGGACGGAACGGTCACCACCGGCCGTGGACGTACCGCCGAATTCACGCTGGACCATGCGCAGATCCGCGACATCCGCCGGACGCTCGACGGCGTCACCACGCGAACGTCCTCGCGCCGCTGGTGCGACATCCCCGACCACTTCGCCTACACGCTCGCCTACCGCGACTGGCGCGCGACCCGCTGCCACCGGCTCCCCGAGGACTGGCGCCCGGTCGTCACCCGTCTCGACGCCCTGCTCCGCTCCTCGGCGCGCTCCCGGTGAGCAGCCGACGGCGGTTCGGCCTCGCCTGAACGGGCGCTGGGACGCGTCCCGCCGTCGCGCCGCCCGCCCGAGGGCGCACCGTGGCCTTGGGTGTCCGGATCATGGGGAACCCGGGCACGGGTGCCGGAGTCGTAGACCGGGAGGATCCGGACGGGCGCGAGAAGGGACGGCATGACCAGGACGTGGCATGAGGAGCAGGCGTGCCGGGTGGCCGCGGAGACGGGGGACGCCGAGGCGCAGGCGCAGCTCGGGCTGATGTGCGAGCGGGACGGCCGCGTGGAGGAGGCCGAACGGTGGTACGCCACCGCCGCCGAGGCCGGTCATGTGATGGCCATGAAGTACCTCGGCACGCTGCTCGGCGGCGCGGGACGCACGGGGGAGGCCGAGCGGTGGCTGCGGGCCGCGGCCGACGCGGGCGAGGCGCAGGCCATCGTCAATCTCGGGGCGCTGCTGGTGCGCGATCCGCAGCGCGCGGGCGAGGCCGAGGAGATGTTCCGCCGGGCGGCGGAGATGGGCGTCGTCCACGGGATGGTGAACCTGGCGATCATGTACGCCGAGTCCGGGCGGGACGCCGAGGCGCGCGAGTGGTTCGGGCGGGCGGCCGAGGCCGGGGACACCGAGTCGATGCTGCACCTCGGTGACGCGGCGCAGCGGGCGGGCCAGGCGGAGGAGGCCGAACGCTGGTACACGCGGGCCGCCGAGGCGGGCGATCCCGTGGCCATGACGGAGCTGGCCCGGTGGTGCGCGTCCGGGCGTCGCATGGAGGAGGCCGAGCGCTGGCACCGGGCCGCCGCCGAGACGGGCCGCGCGCTGTCGGTGACGAACCTGGGCGTCTTCCTGGCGCAGTCGGGACGGCTGGACGAGGCGGAGCGGTGGCTCCGGCAGGCCGCCGACGCCGGGGAGCCGCAGGCCATGTTCAACCTGGGCATTCTGCTCGGCGACACGGGACGGGCGGCCGAGAGCCGCGACTGGTACGGGCGGGCCGCCGAGCACGGCCACCGGGACGCCATGTACAACCTCGGAAACGACCTGGTCGAAAACGACCCGGAGCGGGCCGAGTCGTGGCTGCGGCGGGCGGCCGAGGCCGGGCACGTCCCGGCGATGTTCAATCTGTGCGTGCTGCTGAACGGGCAGGGCCGCTATCGCGAGGGCGTCCCGTACCTGCTGAAGGCGTCCGACGCCGGATACCCGCCCGCGATGAACGCCGCCGCCCGCGACCTGCTCGACCAGCAGCGCTACGACGAGGCCGAGCCGCTGCTGCGCGGCGCCGCGGACGCGGGCGTCCCGGCGGCCTTCCGCAACCTCGGCAGGCTGCTGAAGGAGACCGGCCGTCTCGACGAGGCCGAGACGTGGCTGCGCCGCGCCGCCGACACCGAGGACGTCGAGGCGATCACCCTGCTGATGGAGATGCTGACCCAGTCGGGCCGCAACGAGGAGGCCACCCGATGGCTCCAGTGGCTCGTCCAGCACGGCTACGCCCGCCCGGCCTGACCCCACCCCGCCAGTGGCGGGGCGCCGGCCCCCGCGCGCGGCCTTTCGCCGTGGAACGGCGGGCCGCCCGGGCGGGGAGCCCGGGCGGCCCGGCGGTGGTCAGCGACCGCGCTGGAGCTGGCGGTTCGGCAGCCGGCGGGCGTTGCGGCGCTGCTGCGCGAACGCGGCCGCCTTCGGGTCGCGGTTATTGTTGCGCTTCTTGCTCTTTTTCCCGGCGTTGGAAAAGAAGTCGCCGGACTCGGGGTTCTGGTGAATGGCGCGCATGAAGAATTACCTCCGGGCAGGCTCGAAAAGCGGCCGGCGCAGGCCGACACAAGTCGGCGCAGGCCGAGGCGGGCCGGTGCGGACACGCGTCGGACGGCCGTGAAGATGGGTGGAAAAGACGCACCGGGCAGGCGTCAGCGCAGCTGAGAGGCTTGACCTGGCGGCCGGTGAGATGAGGGAAGGGGAGCGGGCGGCGTATGCGCCGCGGTCAGCTCAACCCGGAAGGAATCACAGCTCCATGCGCTGAATATTAGCGTGATCGAGGCGTTCGGTGTCAACTCCGTTATTGCGGCATTTTTTCGGGGGCGGGGACGGCGGCCGATGGCGCGATCCGTGGGGTACGTGTCGTTGACGCCATCGACGGCGGGCGACCAGCCTGGAGGGCATGCGCCGCGTCGTCTTCGTCATCTACGAGGGGTTCCAGCCCCTCGACCTGGTCGGGCCGCATGAGGTGTTCCAGTACGCGGGCCGCCTCACCGGTGGCGGCTACGACTGCCGGATCGTGGCGTCCGCCGCCGGGCCCGTCCGGACGCACAGCGGGCTGCCCGTGCACGCCGCGCACGGGGTGGACGACCTGGCGCCGGACGGCGTCGACACGCTCGTCGTGGCCGGCGGCACCGGTGTCGACCAGGCCCGCGACGACGAAGCGCTGGTCGGATGGGTCGGTGCGGCGGCCGCGACGGCGCGGCGGGTGACGTCGGTGTGCAGCGGGGTGTTCCTGCTGGCGGCGGCGGGGCTCGTCGAGGGACGCCGGGTCACCACGCACTGGGGGCGGGAGGCGCAGCTGCGCGCGGAGCACCCGGAGGCGGTCGTCGACTGCGACCCGATCTACATCCGGGACGGGCGGGTGTGGACGTCGGCGGGCGTGACCGCCGGGATGGACCTCGCGCTCGCCCTGGTGGAGGACGACCACGGCCGCGACGTCGCGCACACCGTCGCCCGGGAGCTGGTGTTGTTCCTGCGCCGTCCGGGCAGCCAGTCGCAGTTCAGCGTGCCGCTGTGGGCGGTGCGCCCGGCGACCGACCCGATCCGGGCGGCCGTCGCGGCGGTCAACGCCGACCCCGGCGCCCGGCACGGCATCCCCGACCTGGCCGCCCGCGCCGGACTCAGCCCCCGGCACCTGCAACGCCGGTTCACCGCCGAGCTGGGGATGCCGCCCGCCGCGTACGTGGAGCGGGTCCGGGTGGAGGCCGCCCGGCGGGCCCTGGTCGAGGGGGACGAGCCGCTGGAGGCGCTCGCCCGCCGCCTGGGCTTCGGGACGGCCGAAACGCTGCGTCGTGCGTTCCACCGCCAGGTGGGCGTGGCGCCGTCCGACTACCGCGAACGTTTCCGAGCCACGAGGGAGCCGCTGTGACCACCTACGGACTGCTGATCTTCGACCGGGCCGAGGAGCTCGACTTCGTCGGGCCGTGGGAGATCTTCACCGTGTCCTCGATGCTGCGCGACGACGCCGACACCGTCGTGCTGATCGCCGAGAAGGACGGGCCCGTCCGCTGCAACAAGGGCATGCGCGTGCTGCCCGACCACACGATCCACGACCATCCGCCGCTGGACGTGCTGCTGGTCCCCGGCGGCAACGGCGCCCGCGAGACCCAGATGCACAACCCGGCGGTGACCGGCTGGATCGCCAAGGCCGCCGCCGAGGCCACCTGGGTGACGAGCGTGTGCACGGGAGCCGCCTTGCTGCACGCGTCGGGCGTCGCGCGCGGCCGCCGGGTGGCCACGCACTTCTCGTTCGAGGACACCCTGGAAGCCCTCGGCGACGTCACCGTCGTCCGGGACGCCCGCTACGTCGTCGACGGCGACCTGGTCACCAGCCAGGGCGTCTCCGCGGGGATCGACATGGCGCTGTGGCTGGTGGGGCGTCTGCACGGACGCGACCACGCGCGCCGCGTCCGCCGCTACGTGCAGTACGAGCCCGCCCCGCCCTACCTGGCCGACGAGCCGCTCGGAGCCTGAACCACGGGCAGCCTCTTACCGGCCCTCAGGGGCGGTTGGCCTCGAAGTCCTTGAGGATCTGCTTGCGGACGCGGGTCGGCAGGCGGTCGATGTAGAGCTTGCCGTTCAGGTGGTCGGTCTCGTGTTGCAGGCAGCGGGCCAGCAGGCCGGTGCCCTCCACGGTGACGGGGGCGCCGGTGACGTCGAAGCCGTGGCAGGTGGCCCGGTCGGGGCGGGCCAAGGGGGCGTGGGCGCCGGGGACCGACAGGCAGCCCTCCTCACCGTCGTCCAGGTGCCGGTCGGGGAGCTCGGGCAGGACGAGCGTGGGGTTGACCACGACGCCCTTCTGCGGCCGGTCGTCCTCGTCTGGGCAGTCGTAGACGAACACGCGCAGGTCCACGCCGATCTGGTTGGCGGCCAGGCCGACCCCGTCGGCGGCGTACATGCTGGCGAACATGTCGTCCACCAGGCGCGCCAGCTCGTCGTCGAAGTGCTTGACGGTGCGGCACGGGCGGTGCAGCACGGGCTCGCCCACCAGCGTGATCGGTTTCGCCTGTCCGGCCATCCCAGCCCTCCCTCGGTCCGCTTGCATCGTAGGCGCAACAGGTATGTCCGCCGTCACGGGCGGTTCACCCGCATGAGATGGCCGTGCGCGGGTAGGGCGGTCCGGAACGACAGGCCGTACGAGAGCACGGGGAACGACGATGATCACCACCGGTGTCACGGTCGCGCTCCCGGACGCGTCCCTGGACGGCGACCTCGTGGTGCCCGACCGGGCCGACGGGGTCGTCCTGTTCGCGCACGGCAGCGGAAGCTCGCGGTTCAGCCCGCGCAACCGCGCCGTGGCGTCCGGGCTGAACACCGCCGGGTTCGGCACGCTGCTGCTGGATCTGCTGACCGCCGACGAGGAGCGCGTGGACGCCGAGTCGGCCGCGCTGCGCTTCGACATCGGCCTGCTGACGCGGCGGCTGGTGGGCGCCGTCGACTGGCTGGGGGAGGAACCCCAGACCACGGGGCTGCCCATCGGCCTGTTCGGCGCCAGCACCGGCGCGGCGGGCGCGCTGGCCGCCGCCGCCGAGCGGCCCGGCGCGGTCGGGGCGGTGGTGTCACGGGGTGGCCGTCCCGACCTGGCGGGCGACGCGCTGGGGCGGGTGCGGGCCCCCGTCCTGCTGATCGTGGGCGGCGACGACCCGCGGGTGCTGGAGCTGAACGAGCTGGCCAAGCACCGGTTGCGCGTCACCCACAAGCTGAAGATCGTCGCGGGGGCGACCCATCTGTTCGAGGAGCCCGGTGCGCTGGAGCGGGTCACCGAGCTGGCCACCCGGTGGTTCGCGGCGTATCTGAGGCCATGAGGCTGCTGGAGGACGGGCCGTACCGGTACCGGATCGAGCCCACCGGCCGGATGCGCGTGCCCGGGGTGGTGTTCGCCTCCCGGGCGCTGCTGCACGCGGCGGACCAGGCGCTGGAGCAGGTCGCGAACGTGGCGACGCTGCCGGGCGTGGTCGAGGCGTCGTACGCGATGCCGGACGTCCACTGGGGCTACGGCTTCGCGATCGGCGGGGTGGCCGCCACCGACCCGGCCGAGGGCGGCGTCGTCTCGCCGGGCGGAGTCGGGTTCGACATCTCCTGCGGGGTGCGGCTGCTGGCCGCCGACGTCGACGACGCCGGGCTGCGTCCCGTGCTGCGGGACGTCATGGACGCGCTCGACCACGCCGTGCCGCGCGGCATGGGCAAGGGCGCCGTCTGGAAGATCCGCGACGCCGCGGAATTGGACGGCGTCCTCACCGGCGGGTCGCGGTTCGCGGTCGAACGCGGCCACGGCGTCCAGCGCGACCTGGACCGCTGCGAGGACGGCGGCGCCGTCGCCGACGCCGACCCCGGGCAGGTCGGGACCCGGGCCGTCGAACGCGGCCTCGGGCAGGTCGGCAGCCTCGGCTCCGGCAACCACTTCCTGGAGGTGCAGCGGGTCGCCGAGGTGTACGACGAGGCCGTGGCCGGGGCGTTCGGGCTGCGCCGCGACCAGATCTGCGTGATGGTGCACAGCGGGTCGCGCGGGCTCGGCCACCAGATCTGCACCGACCACGTGCGGGTCATGGAACGGGAGATGCCTGGGCACGGCATCCGCGTGCCGGACCGCCAGCTCGCCTGCGCGCCCGTCGAGTCGCCGGCCGGACGCGCGTACCTCGGCGCGATGGCGGCGGCCGCCAACTACGGGCGCGCCAACCGGCAACTGCTGGCTCAGGCCGCGCGGCGGGTGTTCCAGCGGGTCGCGGGGGTGCGGCTCGACCTGGTGTACGACGTGTCGCACAACCTCGCCAAGCTGGAGGAACACCGCATCGGCGGGCGGCGGCGCCGGGTGTGCGTGCATCGCAAGGGCGCCACGCGGGCGTTTCCGCCGGGCCACCCCGAGCTTCCCCCGGACCTGCGGGACGTCGGTCAGCCCGTCCTGATCCCGGGGACGATGGGCACCGCGTCCTACGTGCTCACCGGCGTTCCGGACGGGCGGGCGTTCCACTCCACCTGCCACGGCGCCGGACGCGTGCAGAGCCGTCACCAGGCCGCGCGCGGCGTCAGCGGCCGTGACCTGCGGGCCCGGCTGGAGGCCGACGGCATCGCGGTGCGCGCCTCGTCCTGGCGCGGCCTCGCCGAGGAGGCGCCCGCCGCCTACAAGGACGTCACGGCCGTCATCGAGGCGAGCGAGGGCGCCGGGCTGTGCCGCAAGGTCGCCAAGCTGGTCCCGGTGGGCGTCGTCAAGGGCTGAACCCGCGGGCGCCCTGCCGGGCTCAGACGTCGACCGTCACCGCGCACGCCCATGTGCCGGAGTCCTCGGCGAAACGCAGGCCGTGCAGGGAGATCGCCTTTGGGACCGCGCCGGTCCCCTCGGCCCGGCTCACGTCCCCGACCGTCAGCCGCAACCGGAGCCGGTCGCCGTCGCGGGCCGTGACGTCGGCGGCGAGGACGAGCTCCCCGGCGACGTCCAGCCGGTAGATCACCTCGTCGAGCGCGGCGACCAGCAGGTCCGCGTCCGCGGCGGGGCCGACCTCGGCCTCGCGCTCGCCCAGCGGGGGGACGCCCGCGCGGTCGGCGAACGCGTCCACCAGCCCGGCCACGGCCTCGGCGACGCAGCCCTCCCGGGTCGGCGCCCACGCCTCGATCCGCAGGTCGGCGGTGTGCGGCACCGTCCGATGACCGGACGCCGCGTTCGTTTCACCGGCCATGCGTCCACCACTACCCCGGCCCCTTTCGTTTAGCCGGACCGCGCGAGGGGACGGGCGGTTTTCGAATCCTTTACACGCGCAGAGTGAGGAGGAACGGCATGACAGCCGTCAGCACGCCCAACCGTCCCCACGGCGCGGTGCATCCATCCCCGGCGCCGCAGCCCGCACCGCCCGCACCGGCGCCCCCGCCCAAACCCGAGCCGCAGCCCCCCGGCCCGATGCCGCCGCCCAAGCCCATGCCGGAGCCGGTGCCGCCGGGCCCGCAGCCGGAGCCGGAACCGGTCTGAGCCGTGCCGCGTCCCCGCCGAAATGCCTTGCAGGGGTCCGACGAGGACGACCACAATCGCGGAATGTCGACATCCGCCATCCCCCGTCACGTCCTCGCGCTGGACTCCCTCGCCGGCCTTTCGGCGGGCGACGCCTTCGGCGAGCAGGCCTTCGAGCCCCACCTGCGGGCCAAGCCGCCCGCGTGCCCGGACGACCGGTGGCCCTGGACGGACGACACCCAGATGGCCTGCTCAGTGCTGGACGTCCTGGCGCGCTTCGGCGAGATCGACCAGAACATCCTGGCCCGCGCGTTCGCCGAACGCGCCGAGCCCCACCGCAACTACGGCTACGGCGCCCTCCAGTTCATCGACGGCGTCCGGCGCGGCGGCGAGTGGAGCGTCCTCAGCCGGCGGCTGTTCGACGGGGCCGGGTCGTGGGGCAACGGCGGCGCGATGCGGATCGCCCCGCTCGGCGCGTGGTTCCACGACGACCTGGAGCAGGCCGCCGCCCAGGCCGCCGCCGCGTCCGAGGTCACCCACGCCCACCCGGAGGGCGTCGCCGGCGCAGTCGCCGTCGCCGTGGCCGCCGCCCACGCGGCCGCGACGCGCGGCGGGTCACTGGCCGGGCCCGAGCTGATCGACGCGGCGCTCGCCCACGTCACCGAGGGCTACGTGCACGACGGCCTGCGCCAGGCCAGGGAACTGCTGGACCGTTCCGCCGCCGAGGCCGCCGCCGAACTCGGCAACGGCTCGCAGATCAGCGCCCCCGACACGGTGCCGTTCGCGCTGTGGACGGCCGCCACGCGGCTGGACGACTACGCGGCGGCGCTGCGGACGTGCGTCGAGGTGGGCGGCGACATGGACACCATGGGTGCCATCGTCGGCGGTGTCATCGCCGCCCACCACGGCACGTCCTGCATCCCCGAAGAGTGGCTGGAGACCCGCGAGCCCCTGCCCGGCTGGCTCTGGGGCTGAACCGGCGGCTCGGTCAACCCCCTGTGCACGCTTTCATAAGCGAGAGATCGTTCGACACCGGGCGGCGGGGGGCGGCCCCGGCGAAAGTGATTGAGGCGTCAACCATTCTCTGCGGGAGATGTGAGCTGTTGCACATCCTCGCCTTGTTCGTCAATCGGTGACGAAGTGCCCGAGATGGCCTCACGTGGCCACGCCGGATCGCCGGGAGCCGGGCTGACCACTGGTTTTATGTGGAGTTTACCCACCCTGCCATGCGGTGTAACAGTTGATCATCTTGACTTGAGATCGCCGGGTGGTTTTAGTGCTATCCATGAGTGTGTGGCAAACTGTTAGTTTGTGTACATAGTTGCGAAGTAAGTCCGCTTCGTATGGTTCCGGGACGCTGGCGGACCGTGGCGCTCGGCGCGTGCATCGCCAGGTGACGAGCACAGCCGCCGGCCGCGGGCCTTCCCCCCCACCACCTCCCGGTTCCGCCTCGTGGGACGCCCTACGGTCCCGTCCGGGATCGTTCCAGTCAGCCCTCCGAGCCTCCCAAGGATGCCGTTGACGCTGCTCTTGTTCCGATGTCCGCGGACGCGAACGGGCGATGACCGGCCCGTCGACGGGGTCGCCGACGCGACATATCACTGACCTCTCTCGGCGCGCCGTGCCCGCGTCCCGATGACAACCAGCGCATTTCACTGTGATGAGGCGTGCCCGGCGGACGGCGGCGTCCGGCGGGCCGGTGAAGAGTGCCCGGAATCGTGGGCGGCCCATTCCAGCAGGTCGTGCCCACGCCCATCCGAAAGGGAACGGTCGAATGGCGGGAAGAATGGTGTGCGCCGCGCGGGGATGCGACCGGGCGGCCGATCGGCGGTCGCGGGGGCAGGCGCCCCCGGTCGACCCGTGGCTGTGCGTGCGGTGCCGCAGGCGCGTCGAGGTGGACCTGCGGCGGCTGCCCGTGCTGTACGCCGAGTGCGAGCAGGCGCTCGTGCCCTCCTCGTGGATGCTGACCGAGCGGGTCAGCGGCGGCCGGCGGACCGGACCCGCTCTCGACGAGGCCGTGATGGCGGCCCGGTCCGACATGCTCGCCGTGCTGGCCTCCTGGTCGGGACTGGTCGCCGAGCGGCGGCGGGTGGCGCGGCCGGTCCGGCGGGAGGTCGGCGACCTGTGCCGGTACCTGCTGCGGCATCTCGACTGGTTGCTGGACCACGACGGCGGGGCCGACTTCGCCGCCGAGATCGTGGCCGTGGCCGACCAGGCGCGCCGGGCGCTGCACGGTCCGGCGACGGTCCGCCGCGTCCTCGGCGCGTGCGTGCATGCCGGCTGCGAGGGCGAGATGTACGCGATGAGCGGGAGCGGGGAGGAGGTGCGGCCCACCGACGTCCAGTGCGACAGGGGGCACACGTGGCCACCGAGTCGGTGGCTGGAGCTGTTCGCCCGGATGAACCAGGACCAGGTTTCGCGACGCATCAAGGAGATCCGATGATTGCCAGGTCGCAACCGCGCCGCGCGGTTCCCACCGAGCTCGCCGCCCTCGCCGCGGGAGTCTCCGAAGCGACCATCCGCAAATGGGCGAGCCGGGGGAAGCTGACCCGCTACGGAACCCCCGGCCGCGCGATGTACGACCTTGATGAGCTGGCCACGATAATGGCTTCTCCCCGCCGGTCACCGGCCTCGCCTCCCGTTCGATCCGCCGAATTCTGAGATTTGTTCGGTGCGCCGACCGGTGCGATCGGCGGACGCTCCGGTCCGTCCCGGGGCGCATGTGCCGAACTGTAGGAGAAGGGGGCGCCGCCCGGCCGCGACGCGCGGCCGGGCGGTGCCCCCTTCGGGTTGTGAGCGGCGTCCTCGTGCCGTCACCGTCCGTGTGTCGAAGCGGTGACCTCGCAGGTCAGCCGCCTGCCGACGGCGGGGGTTGACAGTCGAGCGGGGCGGATGTCACGCTCTTCCTGCCAGGCGAGGACTGCCCAAATCCTCCCGGCGCGATCACCGGCGGCGCCTTTCCCCGCCGCCCCGCCCGCCGTTACCGCTCCGCTTTCCGCGGGTGAGTGCCGGCACTTCCTCGATCTCACGACCGACTTTTCCCGTCTTCGGCCGGGCCGTGTTCACAAACGGCCCGGCCGTCGTCATGTCCGGGCCCTGTCCCGCATCGCACGAAAGGGAACTCACGATGGCGACTGCTATCACCATTGACGACCTCGGGCGCATTCTGCGCGAGGCGGCGGGCATCGAACTGGGAGCCGACGCCGCCGACCAGCCCTTCGCCGACCTCGGCTACGACTCGCTGGCCCTGCTGGAGACCGGCAGCCGCATCGAACGCGAGTACGGCGTCCGGCTGGAGGACGACGCGCTCACCGACGCCGAGACGCCGGCCGCGCTGCTGGACGTGGTGAACCGGCACCTGGCGACGGCGGCCGGCGCCGCCTGAGCCCCCGGGCCGACGCCGGGCCGCACGAGATCCACGTATCGATCCGCACCGACACCACCAGGGAGAGAGCATGCCGAACCAAGCAGACCGCGTCGCGATCGTCACCGGCGGCACCAGCGGGATCGGGCTGGCGGTGACCCGGCTGCTGGCCGAGCAGGGGCACCGCGTGTTCGTCTGCGCGCGGTCGTCCGACAGCGTGCGGGACACGGTCAAGCAGCTGCGCGGCGAAGGGCTGGAGGTGGACGGCACCCACTGCGACGTCCGCGACGCCGCCCAGATCCGCGCGTTCGTCCAGGCCGCCGTGGACCGCTACGGAACGATCGACGTGCTGGTCAACAACGCGGGCCGCAGCGGCGGCGGGGTCACCGCCGACATCGCCGACGAGCTGTGGTTCGACGTCATCAACACCAACCTCAACAGCGTCTTCCTCATGACGCGCGAGGTGCTGAACACCGGCGGCATGCGCGAGAAGTCGCGCGGCCGCATCATCAACATCGCCTCGACGGCGGGCAAGCAGGGCGTGGTGCTGGGCGCCCCCTACTCGGCCTCCAAGCACGGCGTCGTCGGCTTCACCAAGGCGCTCGGCAACGAGCTGGCGCCGACCGGGATCACCGTCAACGCGGTCTGCCCCGGCTACGTCGAGACCCCGATGGCCCAGCGCGTCCGGGAGGGCTACGCGGCGGCCTGGGACACCAGCGAGGAGGCCGTCCTGGAGAAGTTCCAGGCCAAGATCCCACTGGGCCGCTACTCCACTCCCGAGGAGGTCGCCGGGCTGGTCGGCTACCTGGCCTCCGACACCGCGGCGTCGATCACCTCCCAGGCGCTCAACGTCTGCGGCGGCCTGGGCAACTTCTGAGCCCGCGCCCGCATCCCCTGCCTGACCACGGCCCCCGAGCACGGCCCGCCAACCCCGAAGGAGAAGCAGATGGCGACCGACGGCGTCCGCGAGGTGGAGCACGAGATCACCGTGGCCGCCCCCGCGGCCCAGGTGTACGACCTCATCGCCCAGGTGGAGAACTGGCCCCGGCTGTTCCCGCCGACCGTGTACGTCGACCACGTCGACAAGGGCGAGACCGAGGAGCGCATCCGCATCTGGGCCACCGCCAACGGCGAGATCAAGAACTGGACGTCGCGGCGGCGGCTCGACCGCGAACGGCTGCGCATCGAGTTCCGCCAGGAGGTGTCCAGCCCGCCGGTGGCGTCCATGGGCGGCACCTGGATCATCGAGCCGCTGGCGGCGGACACGTCCCGGGTGCGGCTGCTGCACGACTACCGCGCGGTGGACGACGACCCCGAGAAGCTGGCCTGGATCGACCGGGCCGTCGACCGCAACAGCACCTCCGAGCTGGCCGCGCTGAAGGCCAACGCCGAGCTGGTCACCGGCGACCGGGACGTCCTGCTGTCGTTCGAGGACACCGTCGAGATCGACGGGTCCGCCAAGGACGTGTACGACTTCCTCAACGAGGCGGACCTGTGGAAGGAGCGGCTGCCGCACGTCGCCGAGGTCCGGCTGACCGAGGAGACGCCGGGCCTGCAGGTGCTGCGGATGGACACCCGCACCAAGGACGGCTCCACCCACACCACCGAGTCGGTCCGGGTGTGCTTCCCGCACCACAAGATCGTCTACAAGCAGCTGGTGCTGCCCGCGCTGATGAACCTGCACACCGGCTACTGGCTGCTGACCGAGCACGACGGCGGCGTCACCGCCACGTCCCAGCACACGGTGATCATCAACACCGACAACATCACCAAGGTGCTCGGCGAGGACGCCGACCTGGACAGGGCCCGCACGTTCGTGCGCACCGCCCTCAGCGGCAACAGCTCCGCGACCCTCCGCCACGCCAAGGAGTACGCCGAGAGCCGCCGCTGACCCGCCGGCCCCGCCCGTCGAACCCACCCCGTTCACCCGCGCCGCCGTCGCGGCGCCGCCGCGACGGCACCCCATGCAAGAGGAGGACGATGGACACCCAGGTCATCATCGTGGGCGCGGGCCCGGTCGGGCTCATGCTCGCGGGCGAGCTGCGGCTCGGCGGGGCGGAGGCGGTGGTGCTGGAGCGGCTGCCCGCGCCCACCACCGAGTCGCGCGCCTCGACCCTGCACGCCCGCACGATGGAGATCTTCGCCCAGCGCGGGCTGCTGGAGCGGCTCGGCGGGCCGCCGCCGAACGACCTGCGGGGCCACTTCGGCGGCATCCCGCTCGACTTCTCCGGGCTGCGCACGCCGTACCCGGGGCAGTGGAAGGTCCAGCAGACCCGCACCGAGGAACTGCTCGGCGGGTGGGCCGCCGAGCTGGGCGCGGACGTGCGGCGCGGGTACGAGGTGCGGGCGCTGACCCAGGCCGCCGACCACGTCGAGGTCGAGGCCGACGGGCCGGACGGAACCGTCCGGCTGCGCGCGCGGTTCGTCGTCGGCTGCGACGGCGAGGAGAGCACCGTGCGGCGGCTGGGCGGTTTCGCGTTCCCCGGCGAGGACGCGGGCCGGGAGCTGCTGCGGGCCGACGTGGACGGGATCGAGGTGCCGAACCGGCGCTTCGAGCGGCTCCCGGACGGCCTGGCGATCGCGGCGCGGCGGCCGGACGGCGTGACCCGGGTGATGGTGCACGAGTTCGGCCGCCCCGCCGCCGCCCGTGCCGGCGACCCCGACTTCGCCGAGGTCGTCAAGGTGTGGGAGCGGGTCACCGGCGAGGACATCGGGCACGGCACGCCGATCTGGGTGAACGCCTTCGGCGACGCGGCCCGCCAGGCGAGCGAGTACCGGCGCGGCCGGGTGCTGCTGGCGGGCGACGCCGCGCACCGGCAGCTTCCGGCCGGCGGGCAGGCGCTCAACCTGGGGCTGCAGGACGCGGTGAACCTCGGCTGGAAGCTGGCCGCCGTGGTGACCGGCCGTGCGGCCGACCCGCTGCTGGACACCTACCACGAGGAACGGCACGCGGTCGGCCGCCGGGTGCTCGGCAACATCCGCGCGCAGGCGCGGATCCTGCTCGGCGGGCCCGAGGTCGAGCCGCTGCGCGCGGTGCTCGGCGAGCTGATCGACTACCCCCGGGTGCGGGACCGGCTGGCCTCGACGATCAGCGGCCTGGACGTCCGCTACGCGACGGGATCCGGCGACCACCCGCTGCTGGGCGTCCGCGTCCCGCCCGACGAGCTGGGCGCGGGAGGCGAGGCCCTGCGGGCCGCGCGCGGCCTGCTCCTGCATCCCGAACCGCCGGACGGCCCCGGCCCGCACGACCGCGTGGACGTGGTGCGCGCCATCGGCCGCTCCGAGGCCGTCCTCGTGCGGCCGGACGGCTACGTCGCCTGGGTCGCCGGCACCGGCACCGGCCTGGACGCGGCGGTGCGCCGCTGGTTCGGCGACCCCCGGTGATCCGGCGTCGCCCCGCCGCGCTCGCCGCGCTGGCCGCCCTGGCGCTGGTGCTCTCGTCGGCCGGGTGCGGCGCCCGGCAGGCGGCGGCCGACACGCTCGTGTTCGCCGTGGACGACGAACCGCTCGTGCTCGACCCGCACGCCAGCCCGCAGGACTCGGCGGCGCTGTTCACCCGGCCCGTCCTGGACTCCCTGGTCTCGCTCGGCCCGGACGGGCGGGTCGAACCGTGGCTCGCCACCGCCTGGTCGGTCTCCCCCGACCGGCGCACCTACACCTTCACGCTGCGCGAGGACGTGCGGTTCAGCGACGGCACGCGCTTCGACGCGGCGGCGGTGAAGGCCAACCTCGACCACATCGCCGACCCGAAGACGCAGTCGCGGCTCGCCGCCCACTACATGGAGCCGTACACCGGCAGCACGGTGGTGGACGCGCGGACGGTCAAGGTCCACTTCGCCAAGCCGCACGCGCCGTTCCTCGCCGCGCTGTCGGAGGCGTTCTTCGGGATGCAGTCGCCCGCGTCGCTGCGGCGCGGCCTCGACGTGCTGGCCCGCCACGTCGTCGGGTCGGGGCCGTTCGTCATCGAGCGGTTCGTCCCGCACCAGGAGATCGTGTACCGGCGCAACCCCGGCTACCGCTGGGGGCCGGCCACCGCCCGGCACACCGGCCCCGCCCGGCTGGCCAGGTTGAAGTTCACGATCCTGACCGAGGACTCGGTGCGGCTCGGCGCGCTGACCAGCGGCCAGGCCGACGCGATCGCGAGCGTCCCGCCGGTCACCGTCCGCCGCGTGCGTGCGAACCCGCGGCTGCGGGTGGAGACACGTCCCGCCCCCGGCGGCGTGTACATGTACCTCCCGAACGTCGGCCGGGGCGTCTTCACCGACAGACGCGTCCGCGAGGCGTTCCGCATCGGCATCGACCACCCGACCATCGTGCGGCGGCTGTACTTCGGGCTGTTCAGCCCGGCGTTCAGCCCGCTCGGCACCAGCACGCCCGGGTACGACTCGGGCACCCGGGCCCGGTGGCGGTTCGACCGGGCGGCCGCCGGGCGGCTCCTGGACGAGGCCGGGTGGACCGGACGCGACCGGCAGGGCTACCGCACCAAGAACGGGCGGCGGCTGGTCGTCCGATGGCCGTTCCAGCGCGGCACCGCCCGCGAGCAGCGCGCCGAACTGGCCGAGCTGGTGCAGTCGGAGGCCCGCAAGATCGGCATCGACCTGCGGGTCGGCAACGTGTCGCAGGCGGAGTACTTCCCCCTGTACGGCTCCGGCGACTACGACCTGGTCGACTACGTCGGCCGGCGCATCGACGGGGACATGCTGCGCAACCTCTTCGCCACCTCGTTCATCTCCACGCCCGAAAAGTTCGGCCAGAACGGCGCGCGCTACTCCGACCGGCAGGTGGACGGGTGGCTCGCCGCCGCGCTGGCCACCGACGACCGGGCCGAACGGGCCGACCTCTACGCCAGGGTGCAGCGCAAGGTGATGGACGAGTCCGTGGCCTTCCCGGTGTACGAGCCCGCCTACGTGCTGGGCGCGTCGAAGACGGTGCACGGCATCGGCTGGTCCCCGCTGGCGTATCCGACCTTCTACGAGGCGTGGGTGAGCGAGCGGTGAAGGCGTTGTGGACACACTGGACGAGCCCCCGGTTCCGGGTGGCGCGCGCGGTGCTGGTCCGGCTGGGCACCTCGGTCCTGGTGCTGTGGGGCGCGGTGACGGTCGCGTTCGTCGCGCTGCACCTCACCCCGGGCTCGGTCGAGCAGGCGCTCGTCGGCCCGAACACGATCACCCCGCAGGCGCGCGCCGAGCTGGTCGCCGAGTACGGCCTGGACGAGCCGCTGCTCGTCCAGTACGGCAGGCTCGTCGGCCGGATGGCGCGCGGCGATCTCGGCCAGTCCTACCAGCTGCACGAGCCGGTCGCGGACGCGCTCGGCTCGCAGCTTGGCCCGTCGCTCCAGCTGGCCGGGGCCGCGATGGCGCTGGCCGTCGTCGCCTCGCTGACGCTGGCGCTGCTCACGGCCGGGCGCGGCCGCTGGATCCGCGGGCTGTCGTCCGGAATCGAGCTGGTCGGGGTGTCGATCCCGACGTTCTGGACGGCGATCGTGCTGCTGACGGTGTTCTCGTTCCAGCGCGGCTGGTTCCCGGCGGCCGGCGCGGACGGCGGCGCTGCCCTGGTGCTGCCCGCGGTCGCGGTGGCCGTCCCGCTGACGGCGCTGCTGACGCAGCTGCTGCGCGACAGCCTGGAGCTGGCGCTGGACGAGCCGTTCGTGCTGACCGCGCGGGCGCGCGGGCTGTCGGACCTGGCGGTGCGGATGCGGCACGCGCTGCGGCACGCCCTGCTGCCGGCGCTGACCCTGGCCGGATGGATGTTCGGCGCGCTGGTCGGCGCGCTGGTCGTGGTTGAGGAGATCTTCGCGCGGCCGGGGCTGGGCCGCCTGGTGCTCACCGCCGTCGAAGGGAAGGACCTGCCCGTGGTGATGGGGGCGGTGCTCGTCACCGCGGTGCTGTACGTCGCGGTCAACATCGTGCTCGACCTGCTGTATCTCGTGGTCGACCCGCGGCTGCGGGGTGCCCGGTGACCGCCGCGGTCACCGCCGAGGCCGTCCGGGCGCGGCGGGCGCCGGCGCGGCCCGGCCTGTGGGCGGCGGCGCTGTTCCTGGGGCTGGTCGTGCTGGCGGCGCTCGCGCCGGGGCTGTTCACCGACGGTTCGGCCGTCGACGGGGATCCGGCGGCGGCGCTGATGCCGCCCGGCGCGGACCACGTGTTCGGCACCGACGCCAACGGCCGCGACGTGTTCGTCCGCATCGTGCACGGGGCGCGTCCGTCGCTGCTGGTGGGGCTGGGCGCCACCGCGCTGGCGGTGGCGGGCGGCACGGCGCTGGGGCTGGTCGCGGCGCTCGGCGGGCGGTGGCTGGACGAGCTGGTCATGCGGCTGGTCGACGTGGTGCTGTCGCTGCCCAGCCTGCTGCTCGCGCTGGTGGTGCTGGTGATGGCCGGGCCCGGAACGCTCAACTCGGTCTGCGCGGTCGCGGTGGCCACCATGCCGGTGTACGCGCGGTTGGTGCGGGTGCGGGCGATGGTCGTGCGCGGGTCCGGCTACGTCGAGGCCGCGACCGCGCTGGGCCTGCCGCGCGCGGTGGTCGTCGTACGGCACGTGCTGCCGAACGTGCTGGCGCCGCTGCTGGTGCTGGCCACCATCGAGGTCGGGACCGCGCTGGTCGCGGTGGCGTCGCTGGGGTTCCTCGGGTTCGGCCCGCAGCCGCCCGCACCCGAGTGGGGCGCGATGCTCGCCGCCGGCCGCGACTACACGGCGGTGGCCTGGTGGGTGGCGGTCTTCCCCGGGCTGGCGATCACCCTGACGGTGCTGTCGATCACGGTCGTCGGCCGCGCGCTGCGGCGGCGGGGCGAAGGGAGGGACGCGTGAGCGATCCCCTGGTGGAGGTCGCCGGGCTGTCGGTCGCGTTCGGCGCGACGCGGGCCGTGCGGGACGTGTCGTTCGCCGTCCACCCCGGCGAGTGCGTGGCGATCGTGGGGGAGTCCGGGTCCGGCAAGAGCGTCACCGCCCGCGCCCTCATCGGCCTGGCGGGCGAGGGCGCCGACGTGCGCGCGACCACGCTGCGCGTCGACGGCCGGGACGCGCGGACGTTCGGCGACCGGCAGTGGCGCGCGGTGCGCGGCGCACGGATCGGCTTCGTCCTGCAGGACGCGCTGGTGTCGCTGGACCCGCTGCGCCCCGTCGGCCGCGAGATCGCCGAGGCGCTGCGGCTGCACCGGACCGTGCCCCGCGCCGAGGTCGGCGCGCGGGTGGTCGAGCTGCTGCGCGACGTCGGCGTGCCCGAGCCCGAGGCGCGGGCCGGGCAGCGTCCGCACGAGCTGTCCGGCGGCCTGCGCCAGCGGGCCCTCATCGCCTCGGCGATCGCGTGCGCGCCCGCCCTGCTCATCGCCGACGAGCCCACCACCGCGCTCGACGTCACCGTCCAGGCGCAGATCCTGGATTTGCTGGCCGCCCGCAAACGGGACGGGATGGCGCTGCTGCTCATCAGCCACGACCTCGGGGTGGTGGCGCGGATCGCCGACCGCGTCCTGGTGATGAAGGACGGCGTGATCGTCGAGGAGGGGCCCGCCGAGCGGGTGCTGACCCGGCCGGAGCATCCCTACACCGTCATGCTGCGCGAGGCGGCCGACCCCCGGCCCGCACGCCCCGCCACGAAGATCGGCGCACCGGTCGTCCAGGCGCGCAACCTGGTGAAGTCGTACGGGGCCCGCCGGGCGGCCGACGACGTCTCGTTCGAGCTGCGCGAGGGCGAGACGCTCGGGCTGGTGGGAGAGTCGGGCTCCGGCAAGACCACCCTCGGCCGCCTGGCGCTGGACCTGCTGCGTCCCGACTCGGGCGAGGTGCTGATCGAGGGGCGGCCGTGGCGGGAGATGTCCGCGCGGGACCGCCGGGCCGTCCGCAGCCGCATCCAGGTCGTCTACCAGGACCCGCTCGGCTCCTTCGACCCGCGGTTCGACGTCCGCCGCATCCTGGACGAGGCGATCGCGGTGAGCGGCCTGCCCCGTCCCGCCCGCCGCGACCGCGCCGTGGAACTGCTGGAGCAGGTCGGCCTGGACGCCGGGCTGCTGGACCGCCGCCCGGCGCGGCTGTCGGGCGGGCAGCGCCAGCGGGTGGCGATCGCCCGGGCGCTGGCCACCCGCCCGAAGGTCATCGTGTGCGACGAGCCCGTCTCCGCGCTGGACGTCTCGGTGCAGGCCCAGGTGCTGGACCTGCTGGCCCGGCTGCGCGCGGAGCTGGGCCTGTCCTACCTGTTCATCTCCCACCACCTCGGCGTCATCCGGCAGGTCAGCGACCGGGTGGCGGTGCTGAAGGACGGGCGGATCGTCGAGGTCGGCGAGGTCGAGCGGGTGTTCACCGCGCCCCGCACGGACTACACGAGGCGGTTGCTGGCCGCGATACCGCGCCTGCCGGGGGAACCGGGCGCGCCGGAGGACCAGGGAGGGAACCATGGCACCGACCACGACGGCGGCCGCGTCCGTTCGGCCGATCACGGTTGACGCCGGGGCGGCGCGGCTGTCCGGCCTGCTCGCCGCGCCGCCGGAGGGGCCGCCGCGCGCGGCCCTCGTCGCGCTGCACGGCGGCGGGATGCGCGCCCGGTACTTCCACGGCGAGGTGGAGCCGGGCCAGTCGCTGCTGGAGCACGCCGCCGCTCACGGGTATCTGGCGGTCGCGCTGGACCGTCCCGGGTACGGCCTGTCCGCCCGCACGCTGCCCGACGGCACCGGCCTTACCGAACAGGTACGGCTGGTGCGCGCCGCGCTGACCGACCTGGCCGGCCGTCACGACATCGGCGCGGGCTTCGTCCTGCTCGGCCACTCGCTCGGCGGGAAGGTCGCGCTCCTGCTCGCGGCCGAGGACGACCGCGTGCGCGCGGTGGACGTGTCAGGGGTCAGCCACCGGTGGGCGGCGGACCCGGAACAGACGAGGGACGCCGGAGGATTCGGCGCGCACCGGCTGCACTGGGGGCCGCTCGGCCTCTACCCGCCGGGGACCTTCCAGTTCGCGCGGGACCTGGCCGGGCCGCTCCCGCCGCGCGAGGCGGCGGACGTGCCGAGCTGGCCCGGCCGGTACGACGCGCTGGCGAGCCGCGTCCGGGTGCCGGTGCGGCTCACCTTCGCCGAACACGAGCGCTGGTGGCGGCACGACGAGGACACGCTGCGGGACATGACCGCGCGCCTGTCCTCGCCGGTGGTGCGGGTCGACCGGCTGGCGGACACCGGCCACAACATCAGCCTCAGCCGGGTCGCCCGCACCTACCACGCACGCGCGCTGGCGTTCTTCGACTCCTGCCTGAACGCGTCCGGGACGCCGGCGGAAGTGGACTAGAAGAAGGGGCTCACAGGAAGTCGGCCTGGTGCTCGCGGGCCCACTCCAGGAACGAGCGCGGCGGACGGCCCGTGACGTCCAGCACCGTGGACCGCGGCTTCCAGATCTCGCGCTGCTCCTCGGGCGTGAAGCTGGGGATCGGCTCGCCCTCGGAGTACGGCGCCAGCCCGAGCAGGAACGGGGCCATCTGCGCGACCCAGCCGCCCTGTTCGGTCAGGATGCGCAGCGTCTCCTCCGGCGGGGTCGGCTCGAACCGGACCGGGGTGCCGATGGCCTCGCCGATCAGCTCCGCCTGCCGCCGCTGGGTGAGGATCTCCGGCCCGGTCACCTCGTGCACGGCCGGGGGCGCGCCGTCGGCGAGCAGCGCGGCGGCGGCCACGGCGGCGATGTCCCGCTCGTGCACCGGGTTGCTGATCTCGTCGGGGTCGGGGAACCGCACCGTCCGGTCCTTGCGGATCATCGGGCCCCACAGGTCGGTCTTGTTGGCGGCGAAGTCGTTGGGCCGGACGAACGCGTGCTCCAGCCCCGACGCCTCGACCGCCTGCTCGACCGGCAGGTGCCGGTCGGTGTCGGTGCCGAGGGACACCGCGCGCGACGACAGCACGACGATCCTGCGCACGCCCGCCGCGCGGGCCAGCTCGACCACCTCGCCCGCGGTCGGGGCGTGCGGATACAGGTAGAGGCGTTCGACCCCGGCGAGGGCCGGGCGCAGCGACTCGGGGGCCGCCAGGTCGCCCTGGAACACCCGCAGGTCGCGCGGCAGGCCCGGGGCCTCGGGGTCGCGGCTGGTCGCCCGCACGTCCTCGCCCGCGGCGCGCAGCTCCGCGACGACGTGCCGGCCGACCTTGCCCGTGGCCCCGGTCACCAACGTGGTCATCAGGTGATAGTCCCTTCCGCTCTCAACCGCTCAGCGTTTCTCAACCGCGCCGCAGGCCCGCGTGGTGCACGTACCGCTGGCCCAGCGCGCTCTTGACCTTCGACAGCCCCCCGGCCCGGCGCAGCACGTCCTGCCGCAGGTCGCTCTCCAGGAACTCCTCGTGCGCGGCGGCCGACGCCCACTGGGCGTACTGGAACACCCGCCGCCCCTCCAGGCTGAGGAAATGGTGGCTGGAGATCCAGCCGGGCAGCGCCCCCTTCCGCACGACCGCCTCCTCCATCGCGTCGTACACAGCGTCCGACCACAGCTGGGCCGACTCGGTGTCGGCCATCTCGAACTCGGCGATGAAGATGCAGCCGGGCTCGGCGTCGGCGCCGCCGGCGGGCTCCTGGGTCGGCACCGAGGTCGGCAGGTCGCGTCGGAACGTTCCCCTGTAGAGCCGGTGCACGACGGGCTCGGGACGCGGCACGTCCGCGATGTCGGGCGGTTCGGGCGCGGCGGCCGCGAAGCGCTCGTAGTCCTCGGCGGCCCGCCACTGCGACACGACGACGACCGCGCTGTCCTCGGTGCTCAGCTTCTCCTCGCCCTGGGGCTTCTCGGTGGTGCTGACGAAGGTGTCGGCCGACAGCAGCCCGTCCGGCAGGGGCCCGGCCTCCCACGCCGCGAACACCGTGTCGGCCACCTCACCCTGGCGGGCCGGGTCGGGGACGGCCCAGTGGCTCACCACCGTGACACCCGACGGGGCGAGCGTGACATCGAAGGGACGGGGTGCGGCGAGCCGCATGACGCCTCCAAAATGAATTCACCACGAGTGTGGCCAAAGGGAAATATTTCTCCGACTGGACAAAATAGGGCGTCCTGCTTCGAGAGACAAGGCGCCTACCTGCGGGTAAGCTCCAAACCCAAAAGAAAGAATTGAGGTGGGCGCGATGGAGGCCGAGTTGGAACGTGTGGTGACCCGGAGCCGGCAGGGCCCGTTCGTCGACGACTGTCCGAGCCGCGTGGTGCTCAACCACGTGGCGAACCGGTGGGGGACGCTGATCGTCACCTCACTGCACCAGGGCCCGATGCGCTTCCACCAGCTCCGCGACAACATCGGCGGCATCAGCGAGAAGATGCTGTCGCAGAACCTGCGGCTGCTGATCCGCGACGGCCTGATCGACCGGACCGTGGAGTCCAGCACGCCGCCCCGCGTCTCCTACGCGCTGACCCCGCTCGGCCGCGAGCTGGCCTCGCTGCTGCGCACGCTGATCGACTGGATCACCTGCCGCACCGACGACATCGTCGCCGCCCAGCAGCGCTACGACCGCGCCGCGGGCGACTCCGCCTGAACGCATGCGGCGGCCCACCGGTCCGGCCTGGAGCCGGACCGATGGGCCGGTGTCGGATGCGCGGGCGTACGAACCCGCGCGTGCGGCCGCCGCATGTGCGGCCGTCGGATGCGCGGCCGGGCGTGCGGACGAGCCGCGCCGGGAGTGCGGGCGGTCAGCGCTCCGGACGGAACGCGTCGGCGTGGTCGGCGACCCACTCGGCGAACGTCCGGGCGGGCCGTCCGGTGACGCGTTCGATCGTGTCCGCGTGCACCGTCAGCTCGGCGCCGACCGACTCGCGCATGTAGCCGAGCACGCCCTCCAGCAGGTCGGCGGGCACGTGCGGGCTCATCAGCTCGCGCGCCTGCTCGTGCGTGAGCTCGACGAACCCGAGCTCCCGGCCGGTCACCTCGGAGATGATCCGCAACTGCTCGATCTGCGTGAGCACCTGCGGGCCGGTGATCTCGTACGCCTTCCCCGCGTGCCCGCCGTCCAGCAGCGCGGCGACCGCGACCGCGGCGATGTCGTCCTCGTGGACGGGCACCCGCCGCGACTCGCCGTAGGGGGCCCGGGCCACGCCCTCGGCGCGGATCGCCGGCCCCCACCGCCACAGCACGTTGCCCGCGAACTCGCCGGGCCGCACGTGCGTCCACTCGAAGCTCCCGGCCTCCACGGCACGTTCCACCGCGCGGTGGTGGTCCTTGGTGGCGTTGGCCTGGACCTCGTCGCCGGCGGTCAGCGACGAGAGCACCGCCACCCGGCGCACCCCGGCCTTCTCCGCGATCCGCACGACCTCCTCGACGGTGTCGGGCACCGGGAACAGGTAGAGCCCGTCCGCGCCGTCGATGGCCGGGCGCACCGTGTCGGGCCGGGTCAGGTCGCCGGCGAACACCTCGACCGCCTCCGGCAGCCGCGCCCGGGCCGGGTCGCGGGTGAGCGCCCGGACGGCGACGCCGCGCGCCAGCAGGCGGTCGACGACGTGCCGCCCGACCGAGCCGGTGGCGCCGGTCACCAGGACCGTGGTGATGGTCGACATCTCAGTCCTCTTCCGCGTCGGTTTGCTCGGGCGGTCGGTCAGCGGCGGTAGGGACGCCGCTCCTTGGCCTCCCGCAGCGCCAGCGCCCACCACACGAGCTGGTCGAGCAGGACCTTGGCGGCCTGCTCGCAGCCCTCCGGCTCCAGCGGCCGCCCGTCGGCGCCGAACCGCTCGCGGTGGTTGTGGAAGCTGACCGTCTCGCGGACGGTCACCGCGTGCAGCTCGGCGAAGACCAGGCGGAGCGCCTCCACCGCGCGCAGGCCGCCGGCCATTCCGCCGTAGGAGACGAAACCGACCGGCTTGGCCTGCCACTCCTCCATGAACCAGTCGATGAAGTGTTTCAGGGAGGCCGGGAAGCTGTGATTGTACTCAGGCGTAATGATGATGTAACCGTCCGCAGCGGCCAGCCGCTCGGCGATCGCGTCCGCCTCCGGCGGCCGGTCGCGCATGTCGTACTCGGGCAGCCGCGCGGGCAGGGTGACGTCCGCCAGGTCGAGCGGCTCGACGGTGACGTCGGGGCAGGCCTCGGCCTGCTCCGCGAACCAGCGGGCCACGGTGGGGCCGAACCGTCCGGTCCGCACGCTGCCGGTGACGACGACGAGGTGGACGGGGCGTTGCGCCATGTCTGTCACTTCCGTTCCGGACGCGGGCCGGTCAGCCCAGCAGCGTGCCGCCGGACGCGTCGACGAACGCGCCGGTGGTCCAGCCGCCGTCGGGACCGGCGAGGAAGGCCACCACGCCCGCGATCTCCTCGGCGGTGCCGACCCGCTTGAACGCCGACAGCTGGGACATCTGCTCGCGCGCCTCGGGGATCGAGAACACCGGGCTGCCGTTGTCGGTGATGCCCGGCGCGACGGTGTTGATGGTGATCCCGCGTGGCGCCAGGTGCCGGGCGTAGTGCAGCGTGATCTGCTCCAGCGCGCCCTTGGTCATCGAGTACGCCAGCTGCTCGGGCACCGCGAACCGGGTCAGGCCCGAGGAGATGTTGATGATCCGGCCGCCCTCCGGCACGATCGTCAGCGCCCGCTGGGTGATGAACAGCGGCGCCCTGGCGTTGACCGCGAACAGCCGGTCGAACGCCTCGGGCGTGATGTCCTCCGGGGCCAGCCCGGCGGCGGTCTGCTCGCCCGCGTTGTTGACCAGGATGTCCAGCTCGTACCGGTCGGTGTGCTCGGCCAGCCCGGCGCGCAGCCCGTCGAACAGCGTGTCCACGTCACCGGGGACGCCCAGCTCCGCCTGCACGGTGAAGGCCGAGCCGCCCGACTCGACGATGCCCGCCACGGTCTTCTCGGCGGCCTCGGAGTTGCTCGCGTAGTGCACGGCGACCAGCGCGCCGTCCCTGGCCAGCCGCTCGGCGATCGCCTTGCCGATGCCGCGGCTCGCCCCGGTGACCAGTGCGATCTTGTTGTCGAGAACTCCCATGTCTTCCTCCTGCCATCGAGTGCCATCGGGTGCCGAAGGGGCCGGTGCGTGCCGGCGAGGGGTCGGCGCGGCGGGTGCCGAGGCGCCGTCGAGCCGCGGCCGGACGTCCGTGCGCACGGCGGGCCGGGCCCCCGGGCGATGGCGGGGGCCTGACGGAAGCTGTGCGTGGCGGACGCGCGAGGACGGTGCGGAGGCGCGCATCCTGGCCTGCCTCGGCCCGCGTGCGAGAGGGGCCGGGGACGTGACGGCGTGGCGGGACGCGACGTGCGCCTGGTGGAACGGCGGGCGGACCACCGCCGGGTCGTCACCGGCGGTGTCGTGGGCATACCTCACCCGCGCCTCGAAAGCGTGACATGTCCGCGCGGGCGGCGTCAACAGCGGTCAGCACAAGATCGTCTGAACGTCCACGGAAGGGCAAAGCTTACTGCTCGAAAGGCGCTAACTAAAAGGTATGTTCTTTCATTGAGTGCGCTCGTTTCCTACAGTGGGGGCATGAGAATCGAAGTCTTCTCGGACATGGTCTGCCCCTGGTGCTACATCGGAAAGCGCCGGTTGTCGATCGCGCTCGACCAGGTCGGCGCCAAGCCCGAGCTGGTCTGGCGCGCGTTCCAGCTCGACCCGTCCTACCCGTCCAACGTCACCTGGACGCTCTCCGAGGCGCACGCCAACCGCTACGGCATCCACGGGGAGGAGGACAAGCGCCGGCAGAAGCTCGTCACCGACCTGGCGGCCCAGGTCGGCATCGGCTACCGGCTGGACCGCGCCATCATGGCCAACACCGTCGACGCGCACCGGCTGGTCAAGCACGGCCACGCGCACGGGAAGGGCACCGAGACGGCCGAGGCGCTGATGCGCGCGTTCGCCGTCGAGGGCCGTGACATCGGCGACCACGACACGCTCAACGAGATCGCCGCCGAGCAGGGGCTGCCCCCGCTGGAGCCCGGCGCCTACACCGACGAGGTCAACGCCGACCTCGCCCTCGCGGCCCGGTACGGCGTCGTCGGGGTGCCCACCCTCATCGTCGACGAGAAGTACATGCTGGTCTCGCCCGAGATCCAGGACCTGTCCCGCTTCCTGCAGCAGCACGCCGGGTGAGGCCGGTCCGACCGCAGTTCCGCACGGAGAGGAACGCCTCGTGACCTTCAAGGACATCCTCGTCACCCGCGGCCCCCGTCCCGGGGTCGGCCGCCGGGACGGCCAGGACTACGTCATCGAGAAGCACTCGGCGCTGGCCATGACGGTGCCCGCCATCCGCGACCTGTTCACCGGGTACGTGATGTACCGGGTGCTCACGCCCGCGGACGGCGTGGACGCCGACGCGCTCCACCGGCGCGCCGACGACCTGCTCGTGGTGGTCGAGCACAGCTGCGACGACCGGGCGGGATTCGAGGCGACCCTGGAGGACGCCGAGTACCTCGCCACGGTGCGGCCCGACGAGATCTACATGAGCACCGAGATCTTCTCCGTGCCGCCCACGGTGTACGAGGTCGCCGAGGAGACCGTGCTCGACGACGCCGGGGACGGCGCGTCCGGCGACGACGGCGACCTGGTGGTCATCGACTTCCTGCGCCGCCGTCCCGACGTGGACGCCGCCGGGTTCCGCGCCGCGCTCGCCGCGGAGGCCGAGTGGCTGGGCGCCGACGCGGACTACCGCGCGGTCGCCCGGCGGCGGGTGCACAACCTCGTCCAGGGCGGCGAGGGCTCGCTCAACCCGGGCGCGGCCGACCTGCACGACGCCATCGTCACGACCACCGTGACCGACTTCACCGGACTGGCCGCGCTGTACGACCGGCTGCGGGCCAGGCAGGCCGAATACGTGGACGCCGACTCCAGCTTCTCCGCGCTCACCCGGCGCAAGGTCGTCGTGTGACCGCCTGACCTGCGTCGACGGCCGGGGCCCGGAAACGGAGCCCCGGCCTTTGACATGCCGGCGCGTTCACTGGCGCCTTGACTCCCGTGCGGCGGCGATGTCACACTTTTGCCCGCGGTTGAGCCATGCCCGAAAACGGGCGCTCCCGCTGATATCGCAGGTCTCTCGCTTACCGCAACCAGGGCGTCGCGTCGCCACCGCGCGTTCCGCCGCCCATCCGGCCTCCCGAGCCCTCCACCGGACGCCCCCCGGGCGCTCCGGCCTCCGGCGTGCCTCGGGCCGGCCTCCGCCCGCTCCTGGAAGGAACAACAGGTGACCGAGCAGAAGGAAACCGTTCCCGTCGTCGTGGTCGGCGCAGGCCCCGCGGGGCTCATGCTCGCCGGCGAACTGCGGCTGGCGGGTGTGGACGTCGTCGTCCTGGAACGCCTGGCCGAGCCCACCGGCGAGTCCCGGGGCCTGGGGTTCACCGCCCGCACCATGGAATCGTTCGACCAGCGCGGCCTGCTGCCCCGGCTCGGCGAGGTCGAGACCAGCAACGTCGGGCACTTCGCCGGCGTCCCGCTGGACTTCGGCGTACTGGAGGGCGCGCACTTCGGCGGCAAGAGCATCCCGCAGAGCCGCACCGAGGCGATGCTCGCCGGGTGGGTGGACGACCTCGGCGGCGACGTGCGCCGCGGCCACGAGGTGGTCGGCCTGTCCGACGACGGCGACGGCGTGGACGTCGAGGTCCGGGGGCCGGACGGTCCCCGGCGGCTGCGCGCCTCGTACCTGGTGGGCTGCGACGGCGGCCGCAGCACGGTGCGCAAGCTCGCCGGGTTCGACTTCCCCGGCACCGCCGCGACCGTGGAGATGTTCATCGCCGACGTCAAGGACGCCGACATCAAGCCGCGCTGGGCGGGCGAGCCCGTCCCCGGCGGCATGGTCCTGGCCGGGCCGCTCGGCGACGGCGTCACCCGCATCGTGGTGTGCGAGCGGGGACGGGCGCCGCGCAAGCGCACCGAGCCGCCGCCGTTCGCGGAGGTGGCCGCCGGCTGGCAGCGCCTGACCGGCGAGGACATCAGCGGCGGCACCGCCGTGTGGACCACCGCGTTCGGCGACGCCGCCCGGCAGGCCGCCCAGTACCGGCGCGGCCGGGTGCTGCTGGCGGGCGACGCCGCGCACATCCACCTGCCCGCAGGCGGGCAGGGCATGAACGTCAGCATCCAGGACTCGGTCAACCTCGGCTGGAAGCTGGCCGCGGTGGTGCGCGGCCAGGCCCCCGACGAGCTGCTGGACACCTACCACTCCGAACGGCACCCGGTGGGCGCGCGGCTGCTGATGAACACCCAGGCGCAGGGCCTGCTGTTCCTCACCGGCGAGAACACCGGCCCGCTGCGCGAGCTGCTCACCGAGCTGGTCGAGTACCCCGAGGTCGCGCGTCACCTGGTCGGCATGGTCAGCGGGCTGGAGATCCGGTACGACGTCGGCCCCGGCGACCATCCGCTGCTCGGCCGCCGCATGCCGCCGCAGGAGCTGGCCACCGAGTCCGGCAAGACCAGCACGACCGCGCTGCTGCACGCGGGACGCGGCGTGCTGCTCGACCTGGCCGACGACGCCGGCCTGCGGCGCGCCGCCGCGGGCTGGTCCGACCGGGTGGACGTGGTCACCGCCGAGCCCGCCGGCACCGACCTCGACCCGCCCGCCGACGCGGTCCTGATCCGCCCCGACGGCTACGTCGCCTGGACCTCTCCCGGGGCCGGCGAGCTGCCCGACGCCCTCACCCGCTGGTTCGGCCCGGCCACCACCTGACCCACTTCACACAGCCCCGCCGCCCGTCCTCTACCGACAAGGAGCACAGGATGCACAGCACGTTGATCGTCGCGCGTATTCGTCCCGGCACGAGCGACGACGTCGCCAAGTTGTTCGCCGAGTTCGACGGGACGGAGATGCCGCACCGGATGGGCACCCGGCGGCGGCAGCTGTTCACCTTCCACGACCTGTACTTCCACCTGCAGGACTTCGACGACGAGCACGGCGGCGAGGCCATCGAGGAGGCCAAGACGCACCCGCTGTTCGTGAACATCAGCGAGAACCTCAAGCCCTTCATCCAGGCGTACGACCCGGAGACGTGGCGGTCGCCGAAGGACGCGATGGCGCAGCGCTTCTACCACTGGGAGGCACGATGACGAGGCGGGTCGCGATCACCGGGGTCGGTGTCACCGCCCCCGGCGGAATCGGTGTCAAGAACTTCTGGAACCTGCTCAGCGAGGGCCGCACCGCGACCCGGGGGATCACCTTCTTCGACCCGTCGCAGTTCCGGTCGCGGGTCGCGGCGGAGATCGACTTCGATCCGGAGGCGCACGGCCTCGGCCCGCAGGAGATCCGCCGCATGGACCGGGCCGCGCAGCTCGCCGTGGTGACCGCGCGGGAGGCGGTGACCGACAGCGGGCTGGAACCGGCCGAGCTGGACCCGTACCGCACCGGTGTCACCATCGGCAGCGCGGTCGGCGCCACCATGGGCCTGGACCGCGAGTACAACGTCGTCAGCGACGGCGGCCGCCTGGACCTGGTGGACCACCGGTACGCGGTGCCGCACCTGTACGACTACTTCGTGCCCAGCTCGTTCGCCGCCGAGGTCGCCTGGGCGGTGGGCGCCGAGGGCCCGACCACGGTGGTGTCCACCGGCTGCACGTCCGGGCTGGACTCGGTGGGCTACGCCACCGAGCTGATCCGGGAGGGCGCCGCCGACGTGATGATCGCGGGTGCGACCGACGCGCCGATCTCGCCGATCACGGTGGCCTGCTTCGACGCGATCAAGGCGACCACGCCGCGCAACGACGACGCCGAGCACGCCTCCCGGCCGTTCGACGGCACCCGCAACGGCTTCGTCCTCGGCGAGGGCTCGGCGGTGTTCGTGCTGGAGGAGCTGGAGCACGCGAAGGCCCGGCGGGCGCACGTGTACGCCGAGATCGCCGGGTTCGCCACCCGCTGCAACGCCTTCCACATGACCGGGCTGCGGCCCGACGGCCGGGAGATGGCCGAGGCCATCCGCATGGCGCTGCACGAGGCGCGGATGAACCCCGAGGACGTGGACTACATCAACGCGCACGGCTCGGGCACCAAGCAGAACGACCGGCACGAGACCGCCGCGTTCAAGCGCAGCCTGGGCGACCACGCCTACGCGACCCCGGTCAGCTCCATCAAGTCGATGATCGGTCACTCGCTGGGCGCCATCGGCTCGATCGAGATCGCCGCCTCCGTGCTGGCGATCGAGAACGACGTCGTCCCGCCGACGGCCAACCTGCGCACCCCCGACCCCGAATGCGACCTGGACTACGTGCCGATCACCGCCCGCGAGTGGAGGACCGACACGGTGCTCACCGTGGGCAGCGGATTCGGTGGCTTCCAGAGCGCGATGGTGCTGACCGCGAAGGAGAGGGAGGCGGCGTGAGCAGCGCTTCCGTGGTGGTGACCGGCCTCGGGGTCACGGCCCCCAACGGACTGGGCACCGAGGCTTTCTGGGACGCGACGCGCGCGGGACGCGGCGGCATCGGCCGGGTCCGGCGGTTCGACCCGGAGCGGTATCCGGCGCGGCTGGCGGGGGAGGTGCCCGGCTTCGTCGCCGAGGACCTGCTGCCCGCGCGGCTGCTGCCGCAGACCGACCACATGACCCGGCTCGCGCTGGTCGCGGCGGACTGGGCGCTGGAGGACGCCGGGGTGCGCCCCGGCGACGTGCCCGAGTTCGACATGGGCGTGACCACGGCCAGCTCCGCGGGCGGGTTCGAGTTCGGGCAGCGTGAGCTGCAGAACCTGTGGAGCAAGGGCGGCCAGTACGTCAGCGCGTTCCAGTCGTTCGCCTGGTTCTACGCGGTCAACACCGGCCAGATCTCCATCCGGCACGGGATGCGCGGCCCCAGCGGCGTGGTCGTCAGCGACCAGGCCGGCGGACTGGACGCGATCGCGCAGGCGCGGCGGCAGATCCGCAAGGGCAGCAGGCTCATCATGTCCGGCGGGGTCGACGGGTCGATCTGCCCGTGGGGCTGGGTGGCCCAGCTCGCCGGCGGGCGGCTCAGCCTCCGCGACGACCCCGACCGCGCCTACCTGCCGTTCGACCCCGACGCGTGCGGGCACGTCGCGGGCGAGGGCGGGGCGCTGCTCGTCCTGGAGGACGCCGACGCGGCGCACGAACGCGGCGCCGCGACGATCTACGGGGAGATCGCCGGGTACGGCGCCACGTTCGACCCGGCGCCGGGCAGCGGGCGTCCGCCCGGCCTGGAGCGCGCCATCCGGCTCGCCCTGGCCGACGCCGGCGCGGACCCGGAAGAGGTCGACGTGGTGTTCGCCGACGCCGCGGCCGTCCCCGAACTCGACCGGATCGAGGCGGACGCGATCAACGCGGTCTTCGGTCCGGGCGGAGTGCCGGTCACCGCGCCCAAGACGATGACCGGACGGCTCTACTCCGGGGCCGCCTCGCTGGACGTGGCGGCCGCGCTGCTGTCCATCCGGGACGGCCTGATCCCGCCCACCACCAACGTCTCCCCGGCCGCCGAGTACGAACTCGACCTGGTGACGGGGCGGTCGCGCGCCGCCGCGGTGCGGGTGGCGCTGGTGCTCGCCCGGGGCCAGGGCGGGTTCAACTCGGCCGCGGTGGTGCGCGCGCCCTCGGCCGCCGCCCGGACGGCGGCCGCCGCCTGACGACTCGACCAGAGCACTCGAAAGGTGTGAGCCAGGTGACCATCTCAGTGACCGACGGCACCGCGACACAGACCCTTCCGGAGACCACCTCCCCGCAGCCCTCCCCGCCGCCCGCGCCGGCGGCGCCGGCATCGGCCGAGCCGCAGATGCGCAACCGGGTGGCCGAACTCGCCCGGCTGAAGGCCGAGGCGGTCAAGGGGCCGAGCGAGCGGGCCACCGAGGCGCAGCGCGCCAAGGGCAAGCTCACCGTCCGCGAGCGGATCGCCCTGCTGCTGGACGAGGGGTCGTTCAACGAGGTCGAGCCGCTGCGGCGGCACCAGGCCACCGGCTTCGGGCTGGAGGACAAGAAGCCCTTCACCGACGGGGTGGTCACCGGCTGGGGCACCGTGCACGGCCGGCAGGTGTTCGTCTACGCGCACGACTTCCGCATCTTCGGCGGGGCGCTCGGCGAGGCGCACGCACGCAAGATCCACAAGATCATGGACATGGCGATCGCCGCCGGGGCGCCGCTGGTGTCGCTGAACGACGGCGCCGGGGCGCGCATCCAGGAGGGCGTCACGGCGCTGGCCGGGTACGGCGGCATCTTCCAGCGCAACACCCGGGCGTCCGGGGTGATCCCGCAGATCAGCGTGATGCTCGGACCGTGCGCCGGGGGCGCCGCCTACTCCCCGGCGCTGACCGACTTCGTGTTCATGGTGCGGGGCACCGCGCAGATGTTCATCACCGGCCCGGACGTCGTCCAGGCGGTGACCGGGGAGGAGATCACCCACAACGGGCTCGGCGGGGCGGACGTGCACGCCGAGACCTCCGGGGTGTGCCACTTCGTCTACGAGGACGAGGAGACCTGCCTGGAGGAGGTGCGGTACCTGCTGTCGCTGCTGCCGAGCAACAACCGGCAGAGCCCGCCGGTCCGCCCCACGTCCGACCCGGCGGACCGGGACGGCACGCCGCTGCTGGACCTGGTGCCGGTGGACGGCAACCGCCCGTACGACATGCGCGCGGTCATCGAGGAGATCGTCGACGACGGCGAGCACCTGGAGGTGCACGAACGCTGGGCGACCAACGTCATCTGCACGCTGGCGCACCTGGGCGGCCGTCTCGTCGGCGTCATCGCCAACCAGCCGATGACGCTGGCGGGCGTGCTGGACATCCACGCGTCGGAGAAGGCCGCGCGGTTCGTCCAGATGTGCGACGCGTTCAACATCCCGCTGGTGACGCTGCTGGACGTGCCGGGGTTCCTGCCCGGCGTCGACCAGGAGCACGGCGGCATCATCCGGCACGGGGCCAAGCTGCTGTACGCGTACTGCAACGCCACCGTGCCGCGCGTCTCGGTCGTGCTGCGCAAGGCGTACGGCGGCGCGTACATCGTGATGGACTCGCAGTCCATCGGCGCCGACCTCACCTACGCCTGGCCGACCAACGAGATCGCGGTGATGGGGGCGGAGGGCGCGGCGGGCGTCATCTTCCGCAAGCAGATCGCCGCCGCCGACGACCCCGACGCCATGCGCGCCCGGATGGTCAAGGAGTACAAGGCCGCGCTGATGCATCCCTACTACGCCGCCGAGCGCGGCCTGGTGGACGACGTCATCGACCCGGCCGACACCCGCAGGACCCTGATCCGAGCGCTGGACATGCTGAGCGCCAAGTACGCGCAGCTGCCCAGCCGCAAGCACGGGAACCAGCCGCAGTGACCGCCCTGAAGGTGGTGCGCGGCCACCCGGACGAGGAGGAGCTGGCGGCCGTCGTCGCCGTGCTGTTCGCCCTGGCGGGCCGTACCGCCCCCGGCCCGCCGCCGCGTCCCGAGCCCGCCGCGTGGGGCCAGGGTCGGGACGCGGTGACGTGGACGGGCCGGCCCCAGGTCGCCTGGCGGCCCCAGCTGTAGGCCCGGCTCCCCGCCACCGCTGTAACAGCGGCCTCACCTGCACCGTTCGGGCACGCAATCACTTCGGCGTGACACGTCCGTTAGCGGGCGGCAGCGCATTGTTACCGTCACCCTCCCTCCCGCGTCTGGTCACAGAGTGCGCACGTGCCAATACTTGAGGCGAATCACTCGTCCGGCGGCCCGATTCGGCAGGGATGTGGCAATGAGCGTGTTCCAGACGACCTCAGGTGAGGAGACGGCGGTCCGGAACGGCTGGTCGGCGGGGCCGACCGGGCTGGGCACCTCCGCCGCGCGCCTCACCACGCGGGGGCGGGAGGCGGGGACGAGCGAGCCCGGCGGCGGCAAGCCGTTCGAACTGCCGGACTTCTACATGCCGTACCCGGCCCGGCTGAACCCGCATGTCGACTCCGCGCGCGTCCACACCCGCCAGTGGGCCCGCGACATGGAGATGCTGGAGGGCTCGGGCGTCTGGAGCAGCCAGGACCTGGAGAACCACGACTACGCGCTGCTGTGCGCCTACACCCACCCCGACTGCGACGCCGACGAGCTCGGACTCATCACCGACTGGTACGTGTGGGTGTTCTTCTTCGACGACCACTTCCTGGAGAAGTACAAGCGCACCCGCGACCGCGAGGGCGGCAAGGCCCACCTCGAACGGCTGCCGCTGTTCATGCCGCCGGACGGCGGCCCGACGCCCGAGCCGCGCAACCCCGTCGAGGCGGGCCTCGCCGACCTGTGGGCGCGCACCATCCCCGCCATGTCCCGCGACTGGCGGGTGCGGTTCCGCGAGCACACCGACCACCTGCTCAACGAGTCGCTGTGGGAACTGGCCAACATCGACCAGAACCGCGTCCCGAACCCGGTCGAGTACATCGAGATGCGCCGCCGCGTCGGCGGGGCGCCCTGGTCGGCGTGCCTGGTGGAGCACGCCGTGAACGCCGAGGTCCCCGCGCTGGTGGCGTACTCGCGGCCGCTGCGGGTGCTGCGCGACACCTTCTCCGACGGCGTGCACCTGCGCAACGACCTGTTCTCCTACCAGCGCGAGACCGAGCAGGAGGGCGAGCTCAACAACGGCGTGCTGGTGCTGGAGACCTTCTTCGAATGCTCCACGCAGGAGGCCGCCGACGCCGTCAACGACGTGCTGACATCGCGGCTGCAGCAGTTCGAGCACACCGCCGCCACCGAGCTGCTGCCGCTGTTCGCCGACACGGGCCTCGACCCGGAGGGCTGCGCGCGCGTCCTGGCCTACGCCAAGGGCCTGCAGGACTGGCAGGCGGGCGGGCACGAGTGGCACATGCGCTCCAGCCGCTACATGAACAAGGACCTGGACGTCGGCCGTCCCGGGGCGCTGCGCGGCCTCGGCACGTCGGGGCTGGACCTCAGGACGCTGCTGCGCCGCGCCAACTCGTACACCCACGTCCCGCAGAAGGTGGGGCCGTCGCTGGTCCCCGACATCGACATCCCGTTCCCCCTCTCGCTGAGCCCCCACCTGGAGCGGGCGCGCGAAGACGTCATGGAGTGGGCGGGCCGGATGGGCATGCTGCACGCCCAGCCGGGCGTCCCGTTCTCCGGCGTCTGGAACGAGGGCGACCTGCGCGACTTCGACTTCCCGTTGTGCGCGGCCGGGCTGCAGCCCCAGGCCGCCCCCGACGAGCTGACCCTGGCGTCCTGCTGGCTGACCTGGGGCACCTACGGCGACGACTACTACCCCGTCGTGTTCGGCCGGTTCCGCGACCTGGCCGGGGCCAAGGCCTGCAACGAGCGCCTGCGCCTGTTCATGCCGGTGGAGGACCCGCAGGCCACGCCACCGGCGGTGAACGCGCTGGAACGGTCGCTGGCCGACCTGTGGGCGCGCACCGCGGGCCCGATGGCCGTCGAGGCCCGCCACCAGTTCCGCGCCACCGTCGACACCATGATCGACAGCTGGCTGTGGGAGCTGGACAACCAGGCGCAGAACCACATCCCCGACCCGGTCGACTACGTCGAGATGCGGCGCCGCACCTTCGGTTCCGAGCTGACCATCTCGCTCAGCAGGCTGGCCCGCTGGTACCACGTGCCCCCGGAGATCTACGACACCAGCCCCATGCGGTCCCTGGAGAACGCCGCCATGGACGTCGCGTGCCTGCTCAACGACCTGTTCTCCTACCAGAAGGAGATCGAGTTCGAGGGCGACCTGCACAACGCCAACCTGGTGGTGGGGAACTTCTTCGGCTGCGACTACCCGACCGCGGTGCGCATCGTCCACGACCTGCTGAACGCGCGCCTGCGGCAGTTCCAGCGCGCCGCCAACCTCGAACTTCCGGTGCTGTACGACGACTTCGACCTCGACGGCGAGGCCCGCGCCCTCCTCGACGGCTACGTCCTGGACCTGCAGAACTGGCTCGCCGGAATCCTCAACTGGCACCGCAACTGCCGCCGCTACACCGAATCCGACCTGCGCCGCCGCTACCCCGACCACCCGTAGCCGAAGTTCTCCCCGACACCCCGCTTCACTGGGCGCCGAGGGAGAAGGCGGCCACCAGCAGCAGAAGCGTCGCCGAGACGGCGGTCATGCGCCGGGACGCTCTGGCGTCGGCGGTGAGCGAGGCGCCGGCGCGTCCCGCCGTGACGGCGACCGCCCCGTAGACGCAGGCGCACTGCGCGACGTGCAGGCAGCCGAGCACGGCGAACTGCACGCCGATCGGGACGGCCGCGTCCGGCGAGACGAACTGCGGCATGAGCGACAGGTACAGCAGCAGTCCCTTCGGGTTGAGCAGGGCGATGACCAGGCTCTGCCGCAGGACGACGCGCGTCGGCTCCGCCGGCGGGTGCCGTGGGTCCGGGGCCGCCGAGCCGTCCGCTCCGCCCGGGCCGTGCCGGCGCAGTGCCAGTAACGTGCGCACGGCGAGCACGACCAGGTAGGCGGCGCCCGCGTAGCGCAGCACCGGCAGGGCGGCCGGCACGCTACGCAGCGCGGAGGCCAGCCCGGCGGCGGCGACCGCGGTGTGGACGGCGTAGCCCGCGCAGATGCCCGCGACGGCGGCCAGACCCGTCCGGTACCCCTGCCTGAGGCTCCGGGCGATGACGTAGAGCCAGTCGGGGCCCGGCGTGCAGACCAGCAGCAGGTCCACGCCGAGGAACAGCAGCAGCTCGTGCGTGTCCATGGCCCCCGAAGCTAACCGGGAACGCTTGGCATGCGATGACCGGTTATGCCGCCTTTCATCGCTCCCTTGGCAGGAAGTTGCGCAAAGCGGCGCCCACCGTCGCAGATGCCGTCACGTGATCGGCAGGCCGCGGTCGGGCTTGACCACCTTCATCGCCAGGTGCGAGGTCAGCTGGGCGATGCCGGGCAGGCCCGAGAGCACGTCGGTGTAGAAGCGTTCGTAGGCGGTGATGTCGGCCACGGCGACGCGTAGCAGGTAGTCCGGGTCGCCGAACAGCCGGTGCGCCTCCACCACCTCGGGCAACTCGGCGACCCTGCGTTCGAACTCGGCCACCGTGCTCTGGTCCTCCTGCCGCATCACGATGGTGACGAACGACTGGAAGCCGCGTCCCAGCGCCGCGCCGTCCACGAGCGCCCGGTAACCGCGGATCACCCCGTCGCGTTCGAGCTGCCGCACGCGGCGCAGGCACGGCGACGGAGTCAGCCCCACCTTGTCGGCCAGTTCGGTGTTGCTGAGCCGCCCGTCATTCTGCAGCTCACGGAGGATCCTGCGATCGATCCGGTCCATGTGGCCATGCTGCCAGGCCCCGGCCGTCCCGCACCGGACGGGACGGCGACGTCCTGTCCCCGCTGCCCCTATTCGAGCTGCCCCTGTTCGCGCTGACCACCGACAAGGTAGATCTGGTGGGGGCGAACCGGCGGGCTTCGGGACGCCGACACCGATCCCGCCCTGGCCGACCTCATGCGCCGGGTCGACCCCAGAGCGAGTGACCGCCCATGACCTTCCCCGTTCTGCCCGGCCGGTGGCCGCCGGCCTCCGCCTGGCCACCCGCCAGCGGCGAGGCGCACCTACCGGCACAACACCCTCGTCCACGGGCAGTCCAGACGGCGGTGCGGTAGCACCGGGTAGACATGTCGTCGGCGGACAGGATCAGTCGTCGCAGCCGACGCCGTCGCCGTCGCGGTCCAGGTCGTAGATGTCCGTGTCGATGACGCGGACGGGGCCCTGCACGTAGGCGGGGCCGTTGCCGCTGCCGCCCGCGCAGTCGACATCACTGGCGATCGGCACGCAGGGACTGTAGTTGGGGTCGCACCGTGAGGACTGCTTGGTGCCGACGGCGATGATCCGGGTGACCGCCGCCTTGGTGACCACCTGACGGATCAACTTCTTGCGCGTCTTCCTGCCGTTGGTGAAGGTGACCTCGTAGGTGAGGGTCTTGATGCCTGTGCGGCCACGGGTTCTGACCTTGGTGGTGCCCTTCGCCAGGCCGGGGTCCGTCACCCTCCGGGTCCTGAAGGGAATCACCTTGGTCTCGGTGACGGTGCGCTTCTCGACCTTCGGCGACGCCGTGCTCGCGGTCGCGGAAGGCTCGGCGCCCGCCGCCTCTGCCGACGCGGTCGCCGACGTGGTGGCCGACGCGGTGGGCGACGGTTCCGCGGCCGGCTCGCACTTGGCGCCGAGGCTGAGCAGGGCACCGAACGCCACTACGGCTGTAACGGTACGTCTCATTGATTTCCCTCCGTAGAGCGAGATCACGCTACGTGGGCGTTCTGGAGGGGCGACAGGGACATCGGTCCCGATGTCCGCCGGGACAGGCCCGGAACAGGTCGCGGTCGTGGGCCGGACGGCCGCGACCGTAGTGGCCGGTTCGCGGACGTGTCGTTATAGGGGTTGTCTGTTCGTTGTGTATACGCAACACTGCATGTATGACAGGTAAGGGATCCAGGAAGGGACGCAAGGGCACGGCCCTCCACAACCGGCTCGCGGTGCTGCGTGCCGAACGCGGGGTCTCCCGTGCCGAGCTGGCGACGGCCGTCGGTGTGAATCCGCAGACCATCGGGTTTCTGGAGCGCGGCGACTACGGACCGTCCGCCGAACTCGCGCTGAAGATCTGCGAGTTCTTCGAGCTGCCCTTCGAAGCCGTCTTCTCGCTTCGTCCCTTCACCCCGATGTCCCAGCAGCTCTACCGTTCCGCCGACTCCGGAGGACCGACATGACTTCCTCGACCGGCAGCACCCCCCGAAGCAGCATCAGACGGCACCTCGACAACCTCGCGGCCGCCAAGGACGCCACCCCCGAAGAGCGTCAGCGGATCCTGGAGACCGTCCGCCAGGAGGCACAGGACCGGCGACGGACCAGGCCCGTGCCCCGATGGCTCGCGAACGGCACGAACCGCCGCGCGCTCGCCCTGCTCGCCGCCGTTCCCTTCGCGGCCGGAGCGGCCAGTGCCTTCATGAGCCCCGACTCCGGCGCCACCCTCGCCGTCCAGGCGGCCGGTGCGGTGGGCCTGCTGACCGGGATCCTCCTCCTCAGGAGGGCGACCAGGGAACTGACCGAACTCGCCGCGGCCGAACTCGACGAACGCGAACTGCAGGAGCGCAACCGGGCGCTCGGCGCCGCCTACGTGACGCTGCTGGTCTGCATGTTCGTCGTCGCCCTGCTCGCCATCGCCGACGGGCCGCTGCTCGACGTCGCCGGCTGGAAGCCGCTGATCTTCGGTCTGGTCGGCACCGCCATCCTGCTCCCTTCGGCCGCCGCCGCATGGACGTGGGACGACGTCGACGAGGAGCACTGGCCGGAAAGCGGCGTCCAGTAGGAGACGCCTGTCCGATCCGCTGAGCCGGTGGTGCGTGACGGGCATCGCGGAGCAGTGCTCTCCAAGGGCGGGTGGGCCGCCGGTGGTGGTCGGGCCCCAGGGGCGAGTCCGGCCGTGGTGAGGCCCTCTGAGGTATCAGCCGCAGTCGACCTGCGAGGCCGATGCGCGAGCGGTCGCCGTTCGCGGAGAGTGGGTGCCCTCCCCAGCAGACAGGAGTGCCCCATGGCGTCCATCAGAGCGGTTGCGGTGTTCGGGGTCGCTGTGACGACCGCGTGTGCGGCGGCGCTCGCCGCGGTTCCGGTGAGCGCCGCCGGCGCGGCGACGGCCGGGACAGGGCGGGATTCGGGGCGTGGTGCGCTGGTCGGCGAGCCGCAGCGGCTGCGCGCGATGACGGCCGGCGAGGTCAGGACGTGGCTGGCGTCCGACGAGTTCGACGTCGACGGCGTTCGTCACGGCGTGGACCTCTACCGTTTGGTCTACCGAACCGTGGACGTCCGGCAGCGTCCCACCGTGGCGAGCGGCCTGCTGGTGCTGCCCCGCGATGGGAAGCGCAGGCTCCGGACGGTCTCGTACACCCACGGCACCATGAGCTACAAGAAGGACGCCCCGTCCACGACCGACGGTGTGTGGGGTCCCGGTCCTGTCGTCACCTACGCGTCGGCAGGGTTCGCCGCCGTCGCCCCCGACTACCTAGGGTTGGGCGAGGGGCCGGGCGTGCATCCGTGGAAGGACGTGCCCTCGGAGACGACGGCGTCGCTGGACATGCTCCGCGCCGCCCGCCACGCCGCCGCGGACAAGGGCCGGATGCTGGAGCGGGACGTGCTCGTCACGGGTTTCTCCCAGGGGGCGTCGGCGGCGTTGGGCCTTGCGCGTGCCTTGCAGGAGGGCGGCGACCGGTGGTTCCGGCTGCGTGCCGTCGCCCCCATCAGCGGCGCCTACGACTTCGAGAACGCCGAGCTGCCCGCGCTGCGCGACGGCGAACTGCCGCCCAAGCTCAGCGTCGCCTATACCGCGTACCTGCTGACCTCCTGGGGGCGGTTGCACGGGCTCTACCGCACCCCGGCCGAGGTCTTCCGGCAGCCGTACGCCGACCGCGTGGAGAAGTTGTTCGACGGCACCACCCCCGGCCCCCAGATGCTGGAGGCGCTGCCAGGGTCACTGGACGAGCTGCTCACCACGCGGGGCTGGGCGATGCTGCGCAGGCCGAGCGGCGCGTTCGCCCGTGCGCTGGACGTGGACGCCGAGGTCTGCACGGCCTGGACTCCGCACGTCCCCATCCGCCTCTACAAGATGGACGGCGACGAGCAGGCCGTCACCGCCAACACCGACCGGTGCCGCACGTCCCTGCGCGCCCGCGGGGTGGACGCCCCGGTCGTGGACGTGGGCGAGCGCACCTACGAAGGCTCCCGGCACCTCGGCTCCAATCTCGCCGGGACGACGATGATCGTGCGGTGGTTCCGCGGCCTGAGCTGACGCCCTCCGGCGGCCAACGAACCGAATTCGGTTCGCGGGGGGAAGTCGGTGAGATGCATATGATCTCCTTTGCCTCAAACTTTTGATATGTCCGGATCGGGACAAAGAAAGTTCCATCGGCGGGGAACCGGCCGTCCGCCACGTGCATCAGACAAGGCGAAAAACGAGTGAAGCGGTACCGATAACGCTCTACGGTGGTACCTCGCACTCTTCCCCCCTATCTCCGAGCATGGAGGAAACGCATGCGGCGTGTCGCCACGCTGACGATCGTCTCCGGCGCCCTGACCGCCGGGCTGCTGGCCGCGGGTCCGGCCGCGCAGGCACAGACCACGCCGAAGGCCCAGCCGGCCGCGGCTCAGGACGACCTCGGCAAGGAGGTGACCGTCACGCGTCAGGGGTCGATCTCCAAGGAGCGGCTCCTCGCCGACGCCAAGCGCGCCGGGCAGCCGTACAGCGCCAAGGAGACCGCGGCCATCAAGGCCGCCGAGCGGTGCGGATGGTACGAGCGCACCCAGGGCTACAAGAACTCCGCGAAAACCCGTTGGCTGTTCTACGTCAAGAACCGTCTGAACTGGTGCTGGGACGGTCGTTACGTCCGCTCCTACCGGGCGAACTTCACCGCCTACACCTACAACAAGAACAGGTGGGTGTGGCGCGGCTGGGCCCAGAAGAAGGTGACCCACCCCAGTGACTGGAGCTACGTGACGTCCACGGCGCAGGGCAAGTTCTACTACACGGGGAACCGTAAGACCTACAAGCCGTACGTCATCATCCGGGGCTACAAGAACGGCGGCTACAGGTGGAAGGCCGGCGGCTGATCCTTTCTGACGTCAGCGTGACTTGACCAATGCGAGTCCGGGGATTTCAGTCCCCGGACTCGCGCATGTCGAGCGCTCCCGTGCACGGGCCCGCCGGGAGCCGTCAGGCGAAGGCGTTCTCGCCGGTCAGGGCGCGGCCGACGACCAGGGAGTGGATTTCGGAGGTGCCCTCGTAGGTGAGCACCGACTCCAGGTTGACCGCGTGCCGGATCACCGGATACTCGAGCGTCACGCCGTTGGCGCCCAGCACGGTACGGCAGGTACGGGCGATCTCCAGGGCCTCGCGGACGTTGTTGAGCTTGCCGACGCTGACCTGCTCGGGCGTCAGCGTGCCCGCCTCCTTGAGGCGTCCGAGGTGGATCGCCAGCAGCAGGCCCTTGCCCAGCTCCAGCGCCATGTCCGCCAGCTTCTGCTGGGTGAGCTGGAAGGACGACAGCGGACGGGCGAACACCTCGCGGTCGGCCGCGTAGGAGATCGTGGTCTCCAGGCAGTCCAGCGCGGCGCCCATCGCGCCGAAGACGATGCCGAAGCGGGCCTCGTTCAGGCAGCCCAGCGGGCCCGACAGGCCGCGCGCGCCGGGCAGCAGCGCGCTCGCCGGCAGCCGTACTCCGTCCAGCACCAGTTCGCTGGTGACGCTGGCGCGCAGGGACAGCTTGCGCTTGATGTCCCGGGCGGAGAACCCGGGCGTCCCGGCCGGGACGAGGAAGCCGCGGACGCCCTCGTCGGTCTGCGCCCACACCACGGCGACGTCGGCGACGGTCCCGTTGGTGATCCACATCTTGGTGCCGTCGAGCACCCAGTCGGCGCCGTCGCGGCGGGCGCGGGTGCGCATCCGCGCCGGATCGGAGCCGAAGTCGGGCTCGGTCAGGCCGAAGCAGCCGATGCGCTCGCCCGCCGCCATCGCGGGCAGCCACTCGTTCTTCTGCTCCTCGGAGCCGTACTTCCAGATCGCGTACATGGCCAGTGAGCCCTGCACCGACACCAGGCTGCGCAGGCCCGAGTCGGCGGCCTCCAGCTCCAGGCAGGCCAGTCCGTAGGAGACGGCGCCGAGCCCCGCGCAGCCGTACCCCTTCAGGTGCATGCCGAGGACGCCGAGCGATCCGAACCGCCGGGCCAGCTCGCGCGCGGGGATCCGGCCGTCCTCGAACCAGTCGGCCAGGTGCGGGCGCAGCTCCTTGTCGCACAGCTTCCGCACGGTCGACCTGATCTCGCGTTCCTCGTCGGTCAGCAGCCCGTCGACGGCGAACAGCGCCTCGGGGTGGATCGGTGTCTTCGTCACGGCGTCCCACTTCACCACAGATTGGATTTTGGATCCAGTATTGATTGTCCGATCTTCGCTGGCTAGCGTGCCCCGGGTGGACACCCTGAACCTGGTGGACGGCGCCATGGGCTCGGGCGCGCGCTTCACCCGCACCGCCAACGACTGCCCGGGGACGCCGGCGTGAGCGCGTTGTCCGGTCTGCTGATCGCCGACTTCAGCCGGGTCCTGGCCGGGCCGTACGCGACGATGCTGCTCGCCGACCTGGGCGCCGACGTCGTCAAGGTCGAACGCCCGGACGTCGGCGACGACACCCGCTCGTGGGGCCCGCCGTACGCCGACGGCGAGGCCACCTACTTCCTGGCCGTCAACCGCAACAAGCGCTCCATCGCCCTGGACCTCCAGGACCCCGCCGACCGGGAGACGGCCCGCGCCCTCGTGGCCCGCGCGGACGTCCTGGTGGAGAACTTCCGTCCCGGCACCATGGACCGCCTCGGCCTCGGCTACGACGCGGCCCGCGAGCTCAACCCCGGCCTGGTGTACTGCTCCATCACCGGATTCGGCACGGGTGAGGGCGCCGACCTGCCCGGCTACGACCTCATCGCGCAGGCCGTCGGCGGCCTGATGAGCGTCACCGGCGACGGCGCCACCAAGGCCGGCGTCGCGCTCGTCGACGTCGTCACCGGCCTGCACGCGGCCCTCGGCGTCCTCGCCGCGCTGCGCCACCGCGAGACCTCGGGCGAGGGCCAGCGCGTCGAGGTCACGCTGCTCGGCTCGCTGCTGTCCGCGCTGGTCAACCAGTCCTCGGCGTACGTGGCGGCCGGTGTGGTGCCGAAGGCCATGGGCAACCGGCACCCCAGCATCGTCCCGTACGAGGTGTTCGGCACCGCCGACCGCCCGATGGTGATCGCCGCCGGGAACGACCGCCAGTTCCGCACGCTGTGCGCCGTCCTGGGCCGGCCCGACCTCGCCGAGGACGACCGCTACGCCACCAACGCCGGCCGCGTCGCCGCCCGCGAGACCCTCGTCGCCGAACTGTCGGACGCGCTGGCCCGCCGGACGGCCGACGAGTGGTTCACCGCCCTCACCGAGGCGGGCGTGCCCTGCGGCCCCATCAACGACCTCGCCGCCGCCTTCGACCTCGCCGCCGCCCTGGGACTGTCCCCGGCCGTCGACGTGGACGGCGTCGGCCAGATCGCCAACCCCGTCCGCCTCGACGCGACCCCCGCCGAATACCGGCTGCGGCCGCCCGCGCTCGGACAGGACGACGCCTGGGTCCGTGAGATATTGGGGCGGTGAGCACGGTGGACACGGGACGGGGCAGGCCGCCGACGGCCCAGCAGTTCGTTCTGGGGGAGCTCCGCCGCGCCATCACCACCGGCCGCCTGCGCCCGGGCGCCCCCATCCGGCAGGACGCCCTCGCCGAGGAACTGGGCGTCAGCCGCGTCCCGCTGCGCGAGGCGCTCAAGACGCTCCAGGGCGAAGGCCTGGTCAGCTACCGCGCCCACCGCGGCTACTTCGTCGAGGAACTGTCGCTGGACGACCTGCGCGAGGTCTACCGCATCCGCGAACTCCTCGAAGCCGAGGCCGTGCGCCAGGCCGTCGCCCACCTCACCGACGACGACCTCGACGTGCTGGAGAAGGCCCAGCGGGAGGTCGAACGCGCCAGTGCCGCCGCCGACGTCCTCGACATGGCCGCGGCCAACCGCACGTTCCACATGACCCTCTACGAGTGCGCCCGCATGCCCCGCCTCACCCGCATGATCGCCTCCCTGTGGGACGCCACCGACGCGTACCGCTCGATCTACTACGGCGACGACCACAACCGGCGCCGCGTCATCGACGAGCACCGCGCCGCCCTCGACGCCCTGCGCGCCCGCGACCCCGACCGCGCCATCGACATCCTCGACGTCCACCGCGCCCACGCCGTCACCACCCTCGAATCCCTCATGCCGCACTGACGTTCGAGGCCGCCACGATCGGCCAACGTGCCATCGCTCGCAGAGCCGATCGGCTTTTCGCGCTGGGACCGGTACGCGGAGCCGCGCTCGACGTGCTCAGGGGTCACGTCGAACGCGAGGTCGCGACGACGCTGGCGTCCATTGCCCGAGCACCTCAGGCAGGGGACGCGGGGGTCAGGCGTCCGGGGTTACCAGGTGGAGTTCGTAGGCGAGGATGACCAGGTGGACTCGGTCGCGGGCGTTGAGTTTGGTCAGTAGGCGGGTCACGTACGCCTTGACGGTGGCGACGCTGATGTGGAGGTCGGCGGCGATCTCGGTGTTGGTCAGGCCGCGTCCGATCAGAGTGAGCACCTGGAGCTCCCGGTCGGTGACGCCGGGGGCGGGACGCCGCCCCGCCGCCGGGCCGGGGGCGGGGCGGGCCGCGAGGAACTCGGCGATCAGGCGGCGGGTGACGCCGGGTGCGAGCAGCGCCTCGCCCGCGGCGACCACGCGGATCGCCGCCAGGATGTCGGGGAGCGCCATGTCCTTGACCAGGAACCCGGAGGCGCCCGCGCGCAGGGCGCCGTAGACGTACTCGTCGTCGTCGAACGTCGTCAGCACGAGCACGCGCGTGCGGTCGGTCCGGGCGGTGATGAGGCGGGTGGCCTCGATGCCGTCCATGCCGGGCATGCGGATGTCCATCACCACGACGTCCGGCCGCAGGTCGTCGGCCATCCGCACGGCCCCGGCGCCGGTCGCGGCCTCGCCCGCGACGCGCAGGTCGGGCGTGTCGGCGATGACCATGCCGAGGCCGGCGCGGACGAGGGGCTGGTCGTCGGCGAGCAGCACGCGGACGGTCATCGGACCCGTTCCGGCAGGGGCAGGCGGGCGGCCACGCGGAACCCGCCCTCGGGACGCGGCCCGGCGGTGAGGTCGCCGTCGAGCAGGGCGACCCGTTCGCGCATGCCGATGAGGCCGTACCCCGGGGCGCGGTGGTGCGGGCCGCGTCCGGAGTCGACGATCTCGATGGCCAGTTCCCCGTCGCGGTGGTCGATGGTGACCTGGCAGGAGTCGGTGCCGGCGTGGCGGACGACGTTGGTGAGCGACTCCTGGACGATCCGGAAGGCCGACAGGTCGATCTCGGCCGGCAGGTCCGTTCGTTCGCCGAGCCGGCGCAGGTCGACGCGTACGCCCGCGGCGGCGGTCGCCGCGGCCAGCCGGTCCAGGTCCGCCAGTCCCGACGCGGGGACGAGGCCGGGGGCGACGGCCGGTTCGGCTTGGCGGAGGGCGCCGAGCATGCGCCGCAGCCCCGACAGCGTCTCGCGGCTGGCGAGCTCGACGGAGCGCAGGGCGTCGCGGGCCTGCGCCGGACGGGTGTCGATCACCATGCTCGCCGCGCCCGCCTGGATGGCGATGATGCCGATGCTGTGCGCCACCATGTCGTGCAGTTCGCGGGCGATGCGCAGCCGTTCGGCCGTGACCGCCTGGGCGTGCAGCGTCCGGGCGTGGTCGCGGCTCTGCCGCAGGGAGTTGCCCACCAGCCAGGCGACGACGGCCGTCAGCGCCACGGCCAGCAGCGTCGCGGTGCCGATGGGGAAGCCGAGCAGCACCCGGACGGTCGCGTAACCGGCGGGCGCGGCGAGCGCCATGGCGGCGGCGCCGAGCGAGACGCGGGCCGGCAGGGTGGCCGCGACGACGCACAGGGCGACGTCCACCGCCAGGAACTGCGGGAACGCGATCTCCGTGGAGTTCAGCGCCATTCCGGCGAACACGGAACCGGCGAGCAGGAACAGCATCGACGGCAGCGGTGCGCGGCGCAGCAGGACGCTGCCCGCCGCCGTCGCGACGGTGCCCGCGAGCATCAGCCGCCAGTGCCCGGCGTCCAGGTGGAGGAACCCGTGCGGGAAGGGGTCCGGGACCTCGCCCGGCAGCCGCAGGCTCGCCACGCCCGTGTACGCCAGCCCGGCGCACCAGGCCAGCGCCGTCCAGAACCCCGGCGGCAGGCGCTTGAGGAGCGGCGGAGGCGGCGGCACGTCCATGCCGCGATCGTAGAGGCGCCGCCATGGCGCGCACATTGGCCCACGGTCGTACACCCGTGGTCGATCGGCGTACCGGCGAATGTGAACGGCGGTCCGATGTGGGACGACGTCCGCGCCCGGCAGCGTGGACGGGGTGATCGAAGCCACCGAACTGACCAAGCGCTACGGGCGGATCACGGCCGTCGACGCGCTGACCGTCACCGTCCGGCCCGGGCGCGTCACCGGGTTCCTCGGGCCGAACGGCGCGGGCAAGAGCACCACCCTGCGCATGATCCTGGGGTTGCAGAAGCCCACCGGCGGCGGCGTCACCGTCGACGGCCGCCCCGTCCGCGACCTGCCGCGCGGCCTGCGTGACGTCGGCGCCCTGCTGGACGCCGCCGACGTGCACGGCGGCCGCACCGCCGCCGCGCACCTGTCCGCGCTGGCCCGCGGCAACCGCATCCCGCGACGCCGCGTCGAGCAGGTGCTGGACGAGGTCGGGCTCGCCGACGCGGCACGCCGCCGCATCGGCACGTTCTCCCTCGGCATGAAGCAGCGGCTCGGCATCGCCGCCGCGCTGCTCGGCGACCCGCCGGTGCTGCTGTTCGACGAACCGCTCAACGGCCTGGACCCGCAGGGCGTGCGCTGGGCGCGCGGCCTGTTCCGCCGCCTGGCCGCCGAGGGCCGCACCGTGCTGGTCTCCAGCCATCTGATGAACGAGATGGCGCACACCGCCGACCACCTGCTCGTCATCGGCCGCGGCCGCCTGCTGGCCGACGAGCCCCTGGCCGACTTCGCCGCCCGCGCCGCCACCCTGGAGGACGCGTTCATGGACGTCACCGCCGACAGCGCCCAGTACCGCGCGGGAGGCACGCGATGAGCGACGTCGAGCCGAAGGCCCGGTTCCGCGATCTGTTCGCCGCCGAGTGGACCAAGCTGTGGTCGCTGCGCTCGACCTACGGCGTGCTGGCGGGCGGAGCGCTGCTCGTCGTCGGGATCTGCGTGAACTCCGCCCGCTCCAACGTCGCCCTCATCGAGCGCAGCGGCAACCCCGAGCAGCGCCTGGCGATCGACCCGCTGCACGCCGCGTTCGTCGTGGACGCCTTCCACATCTTCGTGATCATCGCCGGTGTCGTCGGCGCGGCGACCGTCTACGGCGAGTACGCCACCGGCCTGGCGCGCACCACGTTCGCCGCCGTGCCCGCCCGCCGGGCGGTCGTCGCCGCCAAGGCCGCCGTGGTGTCCGTCGTCCTGCTCGCCTTCGGCGCGGTCGTGGCGGGGTGCTCGTTCGGCCTCACCCAGGCCGTCTACCAGCAGCAGCGCATCGGCCTGTCGATCACCGACCCCGGGGCGCTGCGGGCGGTGACGGCGTCCGCGCTGCTCGCGCCGGTGTGCGGCCTGGTGGGCATGGCGTTGGGCGCGCTCGTCCGGCACACCGCCGGCAGCGTCGTCGCGGTCGTCGGCGTGCTGGCCCTGCTGCCCCGGCTGTTCCAGGGCGAGACGTACCGGTGGGTCAAGGAGATCGGCAACGCGATGCCCGTCAGCGCCTGGCAGGCCCTCGTGCAGAACCCGGCCAGGCCCCCGTTCGTCCCGCCCAGGTACCCGGTGTCGGCGACCGAGGCGTGGATCGTCTTGGCGGCCTGGGCCGTGGCGGCGCTGGCCGTCGCCGTGACCGTCGTGCACCGCCGCGACCTGTGACTCAGCGGGCGGCCGCCCGCATGCTCTCCCGGTACGCCCGCGTCAGGTCGATCAGCCCGTCGAGCGCGTCCCGGGTGCCGATCAGGTCGGCGATGTGCCGGGAGAGCCGGTCGCGTTCCTGCGTCATCCGCTCCAGCGCTGCGTCGGAGTGCTCCGCGCTGGGCGAGTCGACGCATGGCAGCAGATCCGCGATGACGCGGCTGGACAGACCGGCGGCGTACAAGCGCTGGAGGAACTCGACCCGCTCGACGTCCTGGTCCGTGTAATGCCGCTGGCCGCTGGCACTGCGTGTGCTCCTGAGCAGTCCCTGCTCCTCGTAGTAGCGCAGGGACCGGACGCTGACCCCCGTGCGTGCCGAAAGCTCTCCGATGCGCATGCCGTCCCCCTGCTGTGATCCGCGGCACAACCCTTGCCTCTGACATGGATGTGAGGTTTTAGCGTAACCGCGTATCCGAGATCCGGGTACCACGGGACCGCGAAGGACCTGACATGACACCCCTTTTCGACAGCTACCGGCTCGGCGACCTGACACTGCCCAACCGGGTGGTGATGGCCCCGATGACACGGGTCCGGGCGGCCGCCGGCGGCCTGGCCACACCGTCGATGGCGACCTACTATGCCCAGCGCGCGACCGCCGGCCTGATCATTTCCGAAGGCGTGCAGCCCAGCCTGATCGGACAGTCCAACCCGGGCACGCCGGGACTGCACACCGACGAGCAGGTCGCCGCGTGGCGGCCCGTCACCGCCGCCGTGCACACCAACGGCGGACGCATCTTCGCCCAGATCATGCACGGCGGCCGCGTCTCGCATCCCGACACCACCGGCATGCAGCCGGTCGGCCCCTCCGCCGTCCCCGCCGTCGGCGACGTGTTCACCCCGACCGGCCCCAAGCCCGCCCCGACGCCCCGCGCGCTGGACACCGCCGAAGTCCCCGAGCACGCCGAGTCGTACGCCGCCGCCGCGCGCCGCGCCATCGACGCGGGCTTCGACGGCGTGGAGCTGCACGGCGCGAACGGCTACCTGATCTCGCAGTTCCTCTCGTCCAACGCCAACCTGCGCACGGACCGCTACGGCGGCTCGCTGACCAACCGGATCCGGTTCGCCGTCGAAGCTGCCTCCGCGACCGTGGAGGCCATCGGTGCCTCCCGTACCGGCATCCGCCTGTCTCCCGGCGGCACCTTCTGGGGCGTGGAGGAGACCGACGTCCTCGCGCTGTACACCGCCCTGCTGACCGAGCTGTCCCGTCTGGGCCTGGCCTATGTGCACCTGGAGGCCACCGCGCCCGAGGAGGTGCTAATCGCCCTGCGCCGCGCATGGCCGGGCACCCTCATCATGAACCCGACGCTGCCCATGGGCCCGAAGCAGACGGACCGTGCCGAGGCCGACCGCTGGCTCGCCCTGGGCGCCGACCTCATCAGCTTCGGCCGCGCCTTCATCGCCAACCCCGACCTGGTCGAACGCCTGCGCATCGGCCTCCCGCTCGCCCCCGTCGACGAAACCACCTACTACCAGGGCGGCGACACCGGCTACCTCACCTACCCCACCTACCAGCACGCCGCCTGACGACCCAGAGGTCGGCACTGGCGACGGGGGGAGTGCCCAACTGCTCAGCGCATGACACGGGCCGGGCCGTGCGGCGGCGGGCGGCACACCAAGCTGGCGGGGCCGCCCGCCCGACGCCGCACGCGACGGAAGATCAGCACGCCGGGACACGGTGCGTTGAGCCGGGCTCACCGAGGCCGGCGGGCCGTCGGCGTGAGGGGCGGCGGGATCTCCCGGGTGCGTGGTTTGGGCGGCGGGGTTGCGTGTTGCGCGCGTCGGGAGGAGCGGGCGGCCGGTGGGGTGGGCCGGGGTGGAGGGGCCTGGGGTGGGGGCTCCGAGGTGAGCTGCGGGGGAAGGACGCGCGTTCAGCGGGCGGGATCCGGGCTGCGCGAAACGCGCGAGGGGTATTGCGTGAATCACGCAATCGTGCCATCGTGACCGACACCACAGCCACATCCCACTCCCCAGGGCGTTAAACGCCTGGTGGCAGAGCCGGGGCCCCGTCGACCGGTCTGCCCTCAACGTCGCGAGGTCTTCGATGAGCCGACTTCCTCCCAGCCCGGCGCTCAGCCGTCGCGCGCTGCTTCGTCTCGGAGCCGGCGCGGGCGCGGGCCTTGCCCTCGGTCCGCTCACGGCCGCCTGCGCGGGGCCGACCGGGGCGCCCGGGCCCGGCACCGTCTCGCTCGGGCTGAACCGGTCGCTGGTCAGCCTGGACAACAAGCTCAACCAGTTCGACGCGGCGGTCACCGTGCAGCGGGCCGTCCGGCAGGCGCTGACCAGCATCGGCACCGACCTCAAGCCGCGGCTGGTGCTGGCCGACCGGTTCGAGCTGACCGGGCCCACCGAGTGGACGGTGCGGCTGCGGCAGGGCGTGCGCTACTCGGACGGCACGCCGGTCACGGTCGCGGACGTCGCCACCGCGCTGACGATGTACGAGCAGGTCAACGGCTCGTACATCATGGGGCTCTTCCCCGAGGTGCCGTCGGTGGAGAAGATCGACGACCGGACGTTCCGGCTGCACACCGAGCGGCCCGTGTCCACGCTGGACTACCTGATGGCCAACATCCTGATCAGCCCCGCGGCGGCCAACCGTCCGCAGGAGCTGAGCGGCGGGGTCGGGTCGGGGCCGTACGTGGTCACCGAGGCGGACGGCGGCTCCGGGGAGTACTCGCTGGCCGCCAACCGCGCGTACTGGGGGCCGCGGCCGCGGATCGACCGGGTGCGGGTGCGGTTCGTGCCCGAGGAGGCCGGCCGGGTGGTGGCGATCCGGTCGGGCGAGCTGGACGTCATCGACTCGATCACCCCCGACTCGGCCGAGCAACTCGCGGGCCTGCCCGGCGTGCGCATCGAGCGGATCACCGGCACCCGCATCAACCAGCTCTTCTACAACTTCCGCAAGCCGCGCGGGCACCCGCTGGCCGACGCGCGGGTGCGCGAGGCCCTCACCTACGCCATCGACGGGAAGGCGCTGGTCGACGATGTGCTGACGGGGTCGGCCGAGCAGGCCGAGGGCGTCGTCCCGCCCGCGCTGCGGGGGGCGGTCCGGGTCGGCCGGTACGTCCATGACCCGGCGCGGGCCCGGCGGATGCTGGACGAGCTGGGCGTCCGCGACCTGCCCGTCAAGATCATCTGGGAGTCGGGGGAGTTCGCCGCCGACACCTCGGTGATGGAGGCGGTCGTGGAGATGCTGCGCGACGTCGGCGTCCGCCCGAGCCTGCGGCAGTTCGAGCCCGGCGGCGACATCCTGCAGTGGCGGCAGGGCAGGCGGGGCGACTGGGACGTGCTCGGCAACGGCTTCGGCAACCAGACCGGGCTCGCGCTGACGTCGCTGCAGGGCATGTTCGGCGGGACGCCCGACAAGGAGCGCACCCGCGACACCTACCAGGGCTACGTCTTCCCCGAGATCGCGGCGAAGCTGGCCGACGCGTCCGGCGAGACCGATCCGGAGCAGCGCGACCAGAAGCTCGCCGACGCGCAGAAGGCCATCTGGGCGACCTGGCCGTGCCTGTGGGCGTTCGTGCCGAACGCGGTGCTGGCCCGGCGGGTCCGGGTGCGTGACCTGGCCCTGGCGCCGACCAACTCCTACGACCTCGCCTCCGTGCGGCTGGAGGGCTGAGCGATGGTGCGATATCTGGCGCGCCGCGCCGGGCAGAGCATTCTGACGATCTTCCTGACGGTCTCCACGGTGTTCGTGCTGATCCGGCTGGCGCCCGGCGACCCGGCGGCGGCGATGGCCGGGCCCAACCCGTCCACGGACGACCTCGACAGGATCCGCGAGCAGCTCGGGCTGACCGAGTCGCTGCCCGCCCAGTACTGGATCTTCATCAGGGACCTGTTCGGCGGGGACCTCGGCACCAGCTACGCCTTCCGGGCGCCGGCGCTGGACGTGGTGCTCGACCGGGTCCCGTACACGATCACCCTGGCGGTCTCGGCGATCGCGGTGACGACGGTGCTGGCGGTGCCGCTCGGCGTGTGGATGGCCCGCCGCGCCGACACCAAGCGGGAACTGGGCGCCAACATCATGACGATCGCCGGGCAGTCCATGCCGGACTTCTGGATCGGCGTGATGCTGCTGACGATGTTCGCCGTGGTGGTGCCGGTGCTGCCCGCGTCCGGCTTCACCACCTGGGGCGGGCTGGTGCTGCCGACGGTGACGGTCGCGACGCTGCAGCTGGCGCTCATCTCCCGGCTGGTGCGGCGCGAGATGGCGGCGGCGCTGGCGTCTCCCTACGTCACCGTGGCGCGGTCGCGCGGCGTGTCCGAACGGGCGCTGACCTGGCGGTACGCGATGCGAAACTCGGCCATCCCGGTGCTGACGGCGCTCGGCACGCGGTTCGCCGCGCTGCTGAACGGCGTGGTCGTCGTCGAGGTGGTGTTCGGCTGGCCCGGGGTCGGGTCGCTGGTCGTGCGGGCCCTGGAGACCCGCGACTACCCCCTCATCCAGGCGACCGTGCTGGTCACCGCCAGCCTGGCGATCCTCGTCCAGCTCCTGATCGACCTGTGCTACCCGCTGCTCGATCCGCGGGTGCGACTCGGAAAGGCGGCCTGAGCCATGAGCATCGCTGCTGAAGGCGCCCAGGGCGCCGCGTCCAGACCGGAGCCGCGGCCCAGCGCCGTCACGCCCAGGCTGCTGGCGGCGGCCACCGCGACCCGGCGGCGCCGCGCCGCGCGGCTCAAGCTGTGGATCGGCTCGGTCTGCACGCTGGTCGTGGTGGTGCCGATCGCGCTGGCCGGCGTCCTGCCGCTGCCCGGCCCGGACGAGCAGGACCTGTCGCGGCGGCGGCTCGCCCCGCTGACCGACGGCCACCTGTTCGGCACCGACCAGCTCGGCCGGGACCTGCTGTCGCGGGTGCTGCACGGCGGGCAGGTGTCGCTGTCGATCGGGCTGCTGGCCGTGCTGGTGTCCGGGATCATCGGGGTCGTCGCGGGCGCCGCGGCCGGATACTACGGGCGCTGGGTCGACACGGTCGTCTCCCGGCTGCTGGAGGCGCAGCTGTCGCTGCCGCTGCTGATGATGCTGCTGCTCGTGGTCGCGCTGTTCGGGCCGTCCGTCACCGTCATCACCTGCGTGATCGCGGTCGCGCAGTGGCCCGAGGTGGCCCGGCTGACGCGCTCTCTGGTGCTCGTCGAACGGGAGAAACCGTACGTGGCGGCCGCGCAGGTGCTCGGCCTGCACAAGTTCGCCATCCTGCTCCGGCACGTCATCCCCAACATCGTCCGGCAGGCCACGCTCGTGGTGCTGCTGCTGCTCGCGCAGGCGGTGCTGCTGGAGAGCGCGCTCAGCTACCTGGGCGCCGGGCCGCAGCGTCCGTTCGCCACCTGGGGACGGATCATCTCCGACGGCCAGGACTACATCACCACCTCGTGGTGGCTGGTCACGCTGCCCGGACTGGTGATCGCGCTGCTGGTCATCGGCGTCAACCTGGTGGGCGACGGCCTGCGCGACCGCACCCGCCGCCGCACCCGGACGGAGGCCGCCCGATGAGCCGCGCCAAGCTGCTGGAGGTCGAGGACCTGCGGATCGAGCTGATCACCGACCACGGCGTCGTGCGTGCGGTGGACGGCGTCTCCTTCACCATCGACCGCGGCGAGACCGTGACGATCATCGGGGAGTCCGGGTCGGGCAAGTCCACCACCGCGATGGGCATCCTGCGGCTGCTGCCCGACGGCCTGGCCGTGCTGTCCGGAAGCGCCCGGATCTCCGGCGTGGACGTGGTGGCCGACCCGAAGGCGGCGGCGAAGGTGCGGGGCCGCAGCGTCTCGCTGATCCCGCAGGACCCGATGACCGCGCTCAGCCCCGTCCACACCGTCGCCGACCAGCTCGGCGAGGCGATCCGGCTGCGCCACCCCGGGCTGTCCAAGGCCGAGGTGCGCGAACGCGGCGTCGGGCTGCTGCGGCAGGTGCGGATCCGCGACCCCGAGAAGCGGTGGAAGGCCTACCCGCACCAGATGTCGGGCGGCATGCTGCAACGCGTCCTCATCGCGATCGCGCTGGCCGCCGAACCGGGCCTGCTGGTGGCCGACGAGCCCACCTCGGCGCTGGACGTCACCGTCCAGGCGGGCATCCTGGACCTGCTGCTGGAGCTGCAGGAACGCACCGGCGTCGGCATCCTGATGATCACGCACGACCTGGGCGTGGCCCGCCTGGTGTCCGACCGCATCCACGTGATGCGCGGCGGCCGGTTCGTCGAGTCCGGGCCGGTGGAGCGGATCGTGGACGCGCCGTCCGAGCAGTACACCCGGGACCTGCTGGCCGCCGTGCCCGCGCTGGGTCCGTGGGACGAGACCGTCACCGAGGAGAGCGCATGAGCGGGGAGCCGCTGCTGTCCGTCCAGGACCTGGTCGTCGAGTACCCGGTGCGCGGCGGGACGTTCCGCGCGGTCGACGGGATCGGCTTCGACGTGCCGCGCGGCGGGTCGCTGGCGATCGTGGGCGAGTCCGGCTGCGGCAAGTCGACGACGGCCCGCGCGATCGTCCGGCTGCTCAGGCCGACGTCCGGGCGGATCCTGCTGGACGGCGTCGACCTGGCCGCGCTGCCGGAGAAACGGCTGCGCCCGCTGCGCCGCCGCGTCCAGATGATCTTCCAGGACCCGTACGGGTCGCTCGACCCGCACCTGACCGCCGAGCAGATCGTCGCCGAGCCGCTGCGGCTGGCCGGGGTGCGCGCCAGGGCCGAACGGTCGCGGCGGGCCGCCGAGCTGCTCGACCGGGTGGGGCTGCCGTCCAGCGCGCTGCACCGGCGTCCCGCCGAGTTCTCCGGCGGGCAGCGCCAGCGCATCGGCATCGCCCGCGCCCTGGCCGGCGGCCCCGAGCTGCTGGTGTGCGACGAGGCCACCTCCGCGCTGGACGTCTCGGTGCAGGCCCAGGTGCTGGACCTGCTGCGCGGCCTGCAGGCGGAGACCGGCCTGACCTTCATCGTCATCTCCCACAACCTCGGCGTCGTCCGCGAGATCAGCTCGCGGGTCGTGGTGATGAAGGAAGGAAGGATCGTGGAGGCGGGCCCGACCGACGCCGTGCTGTCCGCCCCGTCCGACCCGTACACGCGCGCGCTGCGCCGGGCCGCCCTCGACCCGGCGACGATGAAGGGCCGCAAGCCCCGCGCGATCGTCTCGTCCCTGGGGAGCTGAGCCATGCCTGTCGACGAGCGGTGGGAGACGTTCCTGCCCGTCCCGGCCGTGCAGAACCACGCCGCCAACCTGACCGTCCTGCCGTCCGGCGAGGTGGGGTGCGTGTGGTTCGGCGGCACCCAGGAGGGCATGTCGGACATCTCCGTCTGGTTCTCCCGGCTGTCCGGCTCCGCCTGGAGCGAGCCCGTCCGGCTCTCCGACGACCCGGCGCGCTCGGAGCAGAACCCGCTCCTGTTCCCCACGCCGTCCGGCGACCTGTGGCTGCTCTACACGGCGCAGCACTTCGGCAACCAGGACACCGCCGAGGTGCGCCTGCGCGTCTCCGCGGACGGCGGCGTCACCTGGTCGCCCCCGCGCACGCTGTTCCCGTCGAGCGACGCCGGCGGCGTGTTCATCCGGCAGCCCGTCGAGGTGCTGCCGTCCGGCCGCTGGCTGCTGCCGATCTTCCGCTGCCCCCGCACGCCGGGCGCCAGGTGGGTCGGCGACCACGACACCAGCGCCGTGATGATCAGCGACGACGAGGGCGGTTCGTGGCGCGAGCGGCCCGTCCCGTCCAGCACCGGGCTCGTCCACATGAACGTCCACCGGTTGCCGGACGGCCGTCTGCTGGCGCTTTTCCGCAGCCGCCGGGCCGACTGGATCCACTCGTCCTGTTCCCTGGACGAAGGCGAGACGTGGAGCGCGCCCGTCCCCACGGAACTGCCGAACAACAACTCGTCCATCCAGTACGTCCCGCTGCGGGACGGCCGCCTCGCCCTCGTCTACAACCACAGCAGCGCGGCGGACGCGACCGACCGCCGCGACTCCCTCTACGACGAGATCGACGACGGCGGCGACACGGCCGCGCAGCCCCCCGGCCGTGCCTTCTGGGGCGCCCCCCGAGCCCCCATGACCCTGGCCTTCTCCTCGGACGGCGGCCGCACCTGGCCGGACCGGCACGACCTGGAGGTGGGCGACGGCTACTGCCTGACCAACAACTCCCGCGACGGCCTGAACCGCGAACTGTCCTACCCGTCCATCCAGCAGACCCCCGACGGCAGGCTCCACATCGCCTACACCCACCACCGCAAGGCCATCAAATACCTCCAGTTGCCGCCGGACGATTCACGCGGGTGAGCGGGCGGCGTCCCGGGGCAGCCCGAACGGGCAGGCCAGCGATCAGCCAGCATCGACTCCGATGGTCAGGGCGTGGTCTCCGCTCGTGCTCGGCGGCGGGCCGCGATCAGGAGCATCGCCGCCGGAACCCAGGCGAGCAGGAAGGGCGAGGGCATGAGGAGGAGCCCGCCCAGGGTGCACCAGGCGCCGATCGTCCAGGCGAGGAAGGCGGGAGGGACGATGCGGTGCCGGTCCATCCAGATGATCAGGAGCCCCAGCAGCAGGAGAGGGAGCCCGAAGCTGCCCACGGTGAGCCAGAAGGCCCCGGCCGAGGGGGAGAGGTCCTCCGGTCCCTTGCCCGGGAACCACAGGTCTCCCGTGGCCCAGCCCGGGACGTGCTCGCGGCTGTAGAAGGCGCTGGTCAGCAGGTGCAGCGTGCCCAGGAGCGCGATGACGCGTCCCGCCCATGTGATCACGGCGATCCCCCCGTATGTGGAACCATCAGTTCCGAAACTCGCCGTTCCGGAACTCTCGGTTTCGTATCATGGCCCCATGACGACGCGGAGGCAAGTGGGGCGGCGACGGGACGAACGGGTGGACGCGGCGATCGTGGCGGCCTGCCGGCAGTTGCTGGCCGAGGCGGGCTACGGCGGCATCACCATGGACACGGTCGCCGCCCGGGCGGGCGTGGGGAAGGCGGCCATCTACCGCCGCTACGCCGGCAAGCAGGAGATGGTCTTCGCCGCCGCCGTGCACGATCTGACGATCACCGCCCCCGCCGACTCCGGATCGCTGCGCGCCGACCTCACCGCGCTGTGCGCCGACATCGCCGCCAGCCTGACCACCATCCCCGCGCCCAGCCTGCTGGGTCTGCTCGCGGACATCACCGCCGATCCGGCGTCGGCGGCCCGCATCCAGGAGGCGTTCGTGGAGACCGAGCGCGCCTGCGTGACGGAGGTGCTCGAACGGGCGGTGCGGCGCGGCGAGTTGCCCGCCGTCCCCGACCTGACGGCCGTCCACGCCCTGCTGACCGGCTCGATGCTCAGCTGGATCCTCATGCTGCACCGCACCGACCGGCGAACCCTGGACGAGTTCGCCGCCGCCATCGCCGACCTGGTCACCACCACCCTCACCGCGCGCCCGCCCAAACCGTCCCCGGCCGAGTGATGGACGACGACCGTCATCCGTGGCGCCGGATCGGCGGAGTGCGTCACGCAGGGGAGGGGACGGGGTTGGCGAGGGTGTCGAACAGCAGTTTCTTGAACCCGGCCTCGTACACGCGGCGGACCAGCGTCAGGTTGGGGGCCGGAGCCGCCTTCCGCCGGTCGATGATCATCTGCCCGCGGGTCTGGTCGCCCACGGCGATGTCGACGTGCGCCTGCTCCCGTTCGGTGATCAGGCCCGGGTCGAGGGCGACGGCCATGGCGACCGGATCGGGCAGGTCGTAGCCGGCCAGGCCAGTGACGTCGCGGGCCCATTCGTCGAGGGTGCGGTTGATGCGATGGGCGAAGTCCGCCATCGGCGTGCCGATCTGCTCCAGGCGCCGCTGGTCCGCCGGAGACATCACCGCGTCCTTGCGGGAGACGTCCCAGCCGATCCACGTCACCTTGTCCGGTGTGGCGGCCTGCGTGACGATGCGGGCGGCCTCAGGGTCCGCCCAGACGTTGAACTCGGCGGTGGGCGAGACGTTGCCCGCGAGATCGGCGGCGCCGGCCATGCAGTAGACGTGCCGGAACCGTGTCAGCAGCAGCGGGTCGCTCAGCAGCGCGGCGGCGATGTTGGTCAGCGGGGCGAGTGTGACCAGCGTCAGTTCCCCCGGGTACCGGCGCGGCAGGGACAGCAGGACCTCCACCGCGTGCGTGTCCTGGGGGGCCGCCACGGGGTCGGGCAGGTCGATGTCGCCCATGCCGTCCTGGCCGTGCACGTGCTGGGCGCTGGACAGGACGCGCGTCATGGGACGCTGACAGCCGGGATGCACCGGGACGTCGGTGCGTCCCGCGGTCTGCAACGAGATCAGCGCGTTGCGGGTGCCGGTCTCCACCGGCACGTTGCCCGCCACGGTGGTCACCGCGCGGATGTCTCCCAGGCCACTGGCGGCGGCCAGCAGGAGGGCGACCGCATCGTCGGAGCCGGTGTCGGTGTCGATGAGCAAAGGCAGGGCGGGCATGGCGGCGTTCCTTCCGTGGTGATGGCACGCGGGTAGCGGAGTGTCGGAGGGCAGGCCCGGCCTTCGCCCAGCGTTCCGGGGTGGCTCCGGCGGGTGTCGTACCGACGCGGACAGTCGGCCCGCCCTGGAAGCGCGGGCTTCGAGGCCCGCGTGCGGGGTCGGTGCTTCACCGGTCGGGTGGCCGGGGTGGCGCGGTTGACGCGCGAGGGACCAGGGTCATGGGAAGGGGCTCGGGGGAGGTGGCTTGGCCGTCCATTGCCTGGAGCAGCGTCCGGAGGCCGAGGGCGCCGAGTTCTTCGGCGGGCGCGAGGACGGTGGAGAGCTGGGGCGTGGCGGCCTCGGAGAGCAGCGTGCCGGCGAAACCCATGATCGAAAGCTGGTCGGGTACCGGGATGCGAAGGTCGTGGGCGGCCATGAGCGCCCCGGCGGCGAGCAGGTCGTCGTCGCAGAACAGGGCGGTCGGTCTGGGTGTCATGGACAGGAGCTGGTGGGCGGCGCCACGGGCGGCGTGCAGGTCGAACGCCGCCAGTACCTCGGGGGCCTCGGTGGCGTCGACGCCGGCTCGGCGGAGGAGACGCCGCCACTGGGAGGCTCGGGCCTTGAAGGTCGTCGGCGGGAGATCGGCTCCCAGGTGAGCGATCCGGCGGTGGCCGAGTTCGAGCAGGTACCCGACCGCCGCCGCGGTGCCCTGGCGAACGTCGAGCAGCACACTCGGGAACCCCTCGGCGACGGCCTCGACGAGAACCGTCGGCCCGAGGTCGGTGGGGGCGGCCGACGGCGGCGGTTCGATCGCGAACAGCATCATCCCGTCGATGGCGGCGGCATTGAGCGCGTTCATGGCGGTGAGCTGCCAGTTCCTTTCGGAGCCGGGCTCGATGAGCGCGACCGTCACCCCGTGTTCGCGTCCGGCCCGCTGCGCGCCGCGCAGCACATGGCCGAGGAAGGGGTTGGTGATGTCGGGTACCAGCAGCCCGACCGTGCGGGCGCGTCCGGCGCGCAGGGTGCTGGCGGAGGCGTGCGGCCGGTACCCGAGTTGCGCGGCGGCGTGCCGCACGCGTTCCTCCACCTCGGCCGAGACCCGGCCCGACGTCTTGCCCGAGAAGACCAGGGACACCGTCGCCTGGGACACGCCGGCCAGTTCGGCGACGTCGCGCCCGGTCGAACGGCGGTGACCGGTGCCCGCGCGGGACGGGCGGCGGGGCGATCGGTCGGCCGCGCCGTCGGTCATGACGAGCAACCCTGGGCGGGCTCGGTACCGACGGCCGCCGCGAACAAGGGCATCAGCTCGCGCCGGACCGCCGCGTCGGCGAAGCCGGCCTCGACGGCGGCGAGGTTGCAGCGGGCCAGGTCCGCGGTGGACCAGCCGAAGAAGTGCCGCAGGCGTTCGTACTCCCGGTCCAGGGTCACGTTGGCGACGGTACGCGCGTCGGTGCTGATGGACAGGGAGACTCCGGCCCGTCTGAGCCTGTCGACCGGATGGTCGGCGTAGGAGGCCACGAGGCTTCCCATCGTCTGTACGTTGGAGGTCGGGCAGACCTCCAGGTGGACGCCTTCGGCGACGAGGCGTTCGAGGGTGCGCTCGTCCTCGATGCTGCGCACGCCATGCCCGATCCGCTCCGGGCGCAGGCGGTCAAGGATCTCGTTGACGCCGTCGGCGCCGCGCGCCTCGCCGGCGTGCGCCGTGATCCGCACACCGTGCTCGCGCGCGAAATCGAAGGCCGCGACGTGGGCGTCCAGCCCGAACCCCGCCTCATCACCGGCGATGTCGAACCCGGTGACCACGCCGCCCCCGACCCGCGCGGCGGCGAGCCGGGCGGTCGCCATGCTCGCGTCGGCGTCGAAGTGCCGCAGCGTGCACAGGATGACACTCGCCCGCACTCCCGTCGCGGCGCTAGCCTCGGCGACCGCGGCCTCGACCACTTCGACCACCTGTTCGGGCCGCATCCCGTCCGCCGTGTGCAGCAGAGGCGCGAACCGGACCTCGGCGTAGGCCACGTTGTCGGCGGCCAGTTGCGCGAACAGGTCATCGGTGACCAGCCGCAGCGCCGAGGGTGTCTGCATGAGCCGGACGACCCTGGTGGGCCGCTTGAGGAAGTCGACCAGATCCGCGCACTTGGCGGGGGCGACGTAGTCACGCAGGTACTCGGCCAGGGTCGTCCCCGGACACAGCTTCGCGACGCAGGCGTAGCTGACGCAGCAGTCCAGATGCAGATGCAACTCGGCCTTCGGTTGCAGACGGGGCGTGCCCTCCACCGGCTACGGCTCCTTCCGGGCATCGGGAGATGCTCACGCCAAACGTAAGATGTCCATGGCCAAAGCACCTGATCAAGCCGCATCATACGATTAACTTCCACACTCCCGTCAACCGTCCTGCACCGGCAGCCTCCATCCACATCATCGCGACGAGCGGGCGGCGCGCTATCCGCGCAGCAGGCCCGGACGAGCCCGATGCCCCAGTCCGGCGCCCAGTCTTTGTGAGAGACACGCCCCCGCCGCCCCCTCCGGCAGGATCAGAGTCGGCCGCTCGCCGACGCGCCGCTCGTCCACCCGCCGACACGCTCCGCAAGCCGGTCGCCGTGCGGCGGGAGAAAGTTGGTCAGCTCGGCTCGGCTCTCCTCGTGGCGATGCCGGTGACGAGCAGGGGGATCGCGAGAAGAAGGAACGGCAGCCCGATCGAGGCGAGGCCGACGATGCCGAGTGCCGCGTGTCCGACGCCCGCAGCGATGAAGGCGGTGGCGGAGAGGCGCCGGTTCGTCCTGGCGGTGGACGCGGCGACCGCTGACAGGACGGCCAGGAGTGCCATGAAGGAGGCGAAGAGCCACACGATTCCCGGCGTCGCCTCGGGCCCCTCCGAGCCGATCACGGCGAGGTACCCGGCGATGAGCAGCGCGTCGACGGTCGCGGCCAGGAACCCCCAGGCGGGACATGTCGCCATGGTGCGCACGGCTGCCATGCCGGCCACGCTAACCGGACGCCCTGCCGCCGTCCAGGCAGGTCCCATCCGCGCCGAGGCCGGCCACCGAACCGCCCCACGAGCACGCCAAGCCCGTCGACTCGGCTGACTGGTGCGGGCATGTCTGGTATCGCTGCCGTGTGGCTGACTTCACCAAGCAGGACGTGCTCGCGCTGGCGGGTGAGAGGTCTTATGGCCGGGGCGTCCAGTACGTCGACTCGGTCGAAGAGTTGGAGGCCGACGATGTCGCAATCTACGCGGAGGTCCAGGGTGGTGACCTCTACCGCGTACGGCTGACTCTCAGGGACGGGTTGGACGGGGAGTGCGATTGCCCCTACGGCGAGGACGGCAACTTTTGCAAGCACTGCGTCGCCGTCGCACTCGCCTACCTTTACGCGCGGGAACACGGCGAGGAGATCAGGCGCCGCCCGGATCTGCGTCCGTACCTGGAGACGCTAGACCACGGTGCGCTGGTCGAACTTCTGCTGGAGGCGTCCCAGACCGACCGCCGGCTGCGTCACCGTCTGGAGGACCGGGCAAGCCCGCGATCGCGGCGGCGTTCCTGAAACCCGGCTCCATCCGTTCTCCAGAGTCTCGCCATGTGCGTCGCAGCGGCGCTCATCGACCGGGACCGGCGGCGGTTGCTGTGGCTCTCCAAAGGACTCGGTGACATCGCGTACCGGGCGGCGGCCCTCGGTGTCATGGCGCACACCTGGCCGGGCTGGCAGATCGACTGGGCGTACGACGGGCTCGGCGACGTTCTCGACGCGCTGGAGGAGGATCGGCGGCAGGTGCGGGCGCCGCGCTCCCTGCCGGCGCCGGACGACATCCGCACACCCGAGGAATTCATGGCGGCCATGCCGCAGTTCCACTTCGACCCCGACGTCTGGCCTCCCGGGAAGGAACTGCCACGTGAGCTGCCCCTCGGGCCGATCGCGCTGCGGCAGGCCGACCCGTCGGCGGCCGAGCCCACCTGCCTGGTGACGATCGCCCGGGACGGCCGGGTGCGCGCCCACATGGTGCAAGGCTCGGCGTGGACGGTCCTTGAGCACGGTGCCGCACTCCAGGAACGCCTCCGGACGTGGGAGCCGGTCACCTCGTGGCCGCGCCCGGCGACGTCCGGCGTGCATCTGGACGTGGCCGCGCGCATGGGCGGGGTGTGGGCGGCGACCGACACCCTGGACCAGATCCTGGACAGATCCCAGTGGCCGGGCTGGCGCTGGCAGGTCTGGCACGACCGATATGTCAAGCAGCTCCAGGAGGCCGGCGGCGGTGCGATCGTCATGCCCGCGCCCGACCTCGCCGACGGGTTGTGCAGGCTGGCCGAGCAATTCGCGTCCCACCAGGAACTGGACTCGGGAACCCGGTCGGCGTTCCCACTGCTCGACGTGGTCGGCGCGCTCTCCGCCCAGGCCCAGCGCAGGGGGCTGGAGATGCACACGTCCACCGACGGGGCGTTCGCCCACCGGCCCATGGACCTCACCGAAGAGGAGCGCGCCCGGGTGCACGCGGCGCTCGCCGCCTACCGGGACACCCTGACCGCACCGCAATGACCCCGGCGGACCCTGCGCGCGCGACGCTCGGGAGGTGATGCAGGTCACTCGTTCATGTATCGCTGGGCGATGTATCGGGGGGCGAGGTATCGTCCGGGCGTATGGTCAGACGATCGACAGTGATGAGTGAGCCCACGTACTTCGTGTTGGCGGCGTTGCTCGACGGTCCGCTGCACGGGTACGGGATCATCAAGCGGGCCGGGGAGCAGTCCGGCGGGCGGGTGCGGCTCGCCGTCGGCACCCTCTACGGCGCGCTCGACCGGCTCGCGGGCGACGGGCTGGTCGCCGTGGATCGCGAGGAGACCGTTCAGGGCCGTCCCCGCCGCTACTACCGGCTTACCGAGGACGGCCGCTTGGCGCTCACCCGTGAGGCGGCGCGCATGGAGCAGGCCGCCCGGGTCGTCACCGGACGGACGGCACCGGCGCCGGGGACGGCACAGGCATGAGCGGCACGTTCACCGAAGCCTGGTACCGGCTCTTCCTGCGGGTCTTCCCGGCCGCCCACCGCGAGGAGTACGGCGCCGAGATCCTCGGCACGCTGATGAACGACACGCCCCGCCGCGTCCCGTCCCTGCGGGAGACGACCGGGCTCGTCACGGCGGGCTTCGCGACCCGGGCCCGTAAGGCCGCCGAGGGCCCCGTACCGTGGTGGGCCGACGGCGTGCACCTCGGTCTCCTGACGCTGGCCCTCGCGAATCTGGCGTACGGCATAGCCGACCAGGCGTCCCCCTGGTGGCTGGCCGTTTCCGCGATGCTCGTGATCGCGCTCATGCGCGGATGGAGCCTGGCGACACTGCCGTTGGCCCTGGTCGTGGCGTTCTCGACGAGCCGGGCCATGATCTTCGGATTCGAGGCGACGTACTGGGCGCCGTTCTTCGGCCCGGCGTACTACAACTGGATCTCGCTGGCGCCGTACGGGCTGCTGGCGGCCGGGGCCGTTATCCTCGCGGCTCGCCGGTCGCGGAACCTGCGCACCCGGCCGTGGTGGTGGCTGGCGATCCCGGCGGCCGCCCTTGTTCTTGCCTACACGCCCGATGTCCGGGAGTACGGCCCGATCTGGCAGCTGGTCAGGGCGGGTACGGAGGGCGTCCTCCTGCTGGCCGGGGTGTGGGCCACGGCCGTCGCGCGCAGTCCCCGTTGGGCGCTGGCGGCGGCGACCTACGTCCTGCCAGGCGTGGCCTCCGCGCTGACCAACCCGCCGACGAGCGCGCAGGACACCGGTTACTGGCTGACCCTCGCCGGTCTCCTGCTGGTCATGGCGGCGACGGCGACGAGATCCGCGACCAGAACCCTGGACTCGTCTCCCGGCCGCTGAGCTTCGCCGGGCTTCAGGCCGCGGACGTCCAGGGACGCCCTCCGCTGCCGTGCGCGGGGAGGGGAGGGCCCGGTGTCGAGGCTTGGCGCCTCACACCGGGCCCTGGATACGCGCCGAGCGCGGGAGACTACCTGGCAGAGCAGGTGGGGGTCATTCCCGTGCCGGTGCCGGTGCCCTGGAAGCCGAACTCGGTCGACTGGCCCGGGGCGATGGAGCCGTTGAAACTGACGTTGGTGAACTGGACCGTGCCGGTGTTGCCGCTCCGGTTGGCGTTCCAGGCGCTGGTGACGCCGGCGCCCGACGGCAGGGGGACGGTGACCGTCCAGCCGTTGACCGGCGACGAACCGGCGGTGACCCGTACCGTGGCGAGGAATCCGCCCGTCCACTGGTTGACCGACACCGACGCCGAGCAGCCACCGGTCGGCGGGTCGGTCGGCGGATCCGTGGGGGGATCGGTCGGCGGCGTGGTCGGGCCGTCCGAGAGGGTCGGGGTCTGCCAGTCCCGCCACTCGGCCAGGTTGCCGGCCTTCCTGCTGGAGATCCTGAAAGCGCCGGGGGCATTACCGGACTTCAGCAGGAACTTCTGGATGTTCTGCTGCAACGGCGTCCGCCATTCGGACCGGACGGCGCAGTGGCTGCCGTCCTGGACGTCGGACCAGTAGGTGATGTTGTCGCCCGCGCCGAGCGCCTTGTAGACCTCGGCTCCGGCCAGCGCCGCCACGCTGCCGGACCGGGCGGCCAGCCAGTCGATGTGGGGGTTGTCCATGACGAACAGTCCGCGTGGCGCGATCATGGCCACCGTCTCGTGCGTGTCCACCGGCAGGGTGTTCGGGTTGCCGGTGAAGGGGCCGAACGCGTCGCCCAGCCACGGCTGTTCCCCGTAGGCGCTGCTGAGCGGCTGGGCGCCGCTCTCCCCGGGAATGCCGCGCAGGATGGGAAGACCACCGCTGCCCGACTCGATCGGCATGGTCAGGGCGATGCGCTGGTCGAACGCGCCGGTCACGAAGGCGCCCTTGCCGTATCGCGAGCACCCCGTGACGCCCATCGCGTCCGCCTTGAGAACGTTGCCGCCCGACTGCTCGATCACGTCGATGATGCGGCTCGCCCCCCAGGCCCAGGCGGCCAGCAGCCCCGTGCTGCTGGAGGAGCCGTAAACGCTGTAGAACGCGCCCTGTTTGTTGTTCCGCTGCGTGCCCTCTCGCCCGACCGCGAGGGGGTCGTAGTTGATGATCGCGGCACCGGACGCCCTGATGGTGGACGTGTCCGCGCCCAGTCCGCCCAGGACGATGACGGCCGGGAACGGCCCGGAACCACTCGGCAGCTGGACCGAGGCCGAGAAACTGGCGCTGCGGCCCTGGTCCGTCACATTCACCGTGATGCCGGTGGTCGAGACCGTCCCCGTGACACTCGCGGGCTTGATGGGCTTCTGCCCGTAGACGGTCCGCTCCGCCAACTCCTTGATCTCCGCCCGCCGGCACCGCCAGTCGGACTTGGTCGTGATGCGCGTCCCGTCCGCCTTCCTGAACGGGTCGGGAAGCCTGGAGGTGGCGGGCGAAGAGCCCGAGCCGGGCAACGGACAGTCGGCACCGTCGTCTTCGACGGGCCCCGCCGCCACGAGACGGCCTGCGGCGGCCTGGGCGGTCGTGGTTCTCGTCATCACGGTTACCGCTCCGGCGACCGCGAGCGCCGCGATCGCCAGCAGGACGATCGCCGCACGGATCTCGGAGCGGCCCGAGCTGCTGATCACTGGGGCTCTCCTTCGGTGTGGGGACGTTGCGCGGCGATCGCCGGTCACGAATGTCGACACGCCGAGTTTCAAGCGGTACGGCGAAATAAGTCAATGCTTTTCGGGGTGCCGTCCGCGATTTTCACGGCCTGCATGCGCCGCCACATCAGCGCACGGACTCACCCTCCCTGGCTTGACGATTTGTACCGTGCCAAAGGCCGCCCCGTAGTAATCGAGTGGTGACCAGCCGAAACGCGCCCGAAATCGAGTCATTCATGCCGAGATTTCACGGTGCGGTGTCCGAGCGGCAGGACCCGGCAGCCGTGCGGCGCCGCAGGAGAGAAGGAGGAGATATCCATGAGGGCGCTGTCCTTCGCAACCAGAGACGGCCGCTCGGCAGCGCGCTTGTCGCCCTGACCTGTGGCGGCGTGGACGGCAAACAGGAAGACGCATGTCGATTCGGTCGTTGTCGAACTGCGAGGGGTGCAAGGGTGAAGAAATGGTCTGTCTCATCCGCCAGGGGAGCGTCGCAGAATGTAGCCCGCGAAGATTCATTGTTGGCGCGCCGGCCAGGGGAGGTTTGCCGCCCCTTGTGCTAGTGCTGAGGAGTCCATGGCGCCGGAGCCGGTGACAAGAGCGTCGCGTTGGAGGCAGTCGACGGCCTCAAGGGCGACACCGCAGGCGAGGCAGTCCGGGGTGATGGCATGCGGCGCGGTGTACGTTCATAAAATACGCAGCGGTTCCTCATCGGGATGCTCGGCGGCCCGGGCAGTCAGTTCCCGTGCTTCGTCAAGCCTTTCTGTCGGTGGCGTCAGAGTCCCCGGTATCGAGAGCCCGCGTGCCTTGCTGCACCGCGAGCGCCCGCAATCGGGGCTCGTGCGGACGACCCGGGGCGTCTAGGAGAGGCCGATCATGGCGATGTCCAGGCGCATCCATGCGGCGTGGCCCTTCAAAAGGCACCTCGCCGACGCTGCTGCCGCCGTCACATCCGGCCAGCGCGGCGTGCGCGTCGATGACCACTTGGCGCGCCCGGTGCAGCGCCGCCAGGTTGCCGTGGAAGTAGGCAAAGGTCTCCCGACCTCGGTCAGCCGGTATGGCGCCGGTCCCGGACGCCGCCCGCGCTTGCCGCCCGGATGCCCAGCCGCCGCCACACCATCCGCTCGGCCACCCCCACCCGGGGGCTGCCAGCCGTACGTGCGCCGAGGTTGTGCTCAGGGTAGGCGTGATGGGCATGATCGCCGCGGAGCTTCACGCAGCGCCCGGGCGACAGCCACGGTGCAGTGACGATCAGCTCTACAAATCGAGTTGCATGGGCGACCTCGCCGCCCTCAGTATCTGCCCGTGATCGAAATCATTGCCTCGCTGCCGTTGACCCACGCCGTCCGATCGGTGCGGGGCCGGCAGCAGTCCGGGCGACCGTGGAGGCCGACGCTCCCGCGAGCGTGATCGCCGCCCTGGTCGCGGGGCTCATCGCCGGCTATGGCATCGCCATGCCGGTGGGAGCGGTCGCGACATACCTGGTGGCCCTGACGGCTCGCACGACCCTGCGGACCGGTGCCTGCGCCGCACTCGGCGTCGCGACCGCTGACGGTCTCTACGCGCTGATCGCCGTGGTGGCGGGCTCAGCGGTCGCCTCCCTGATCCAACCGATCATGGCGCCCCTGCGCTGGGTTTCGGCCCTGGTGCTGATCGCACTGGCGGTCCGAGCCGCCGCCCGGGCGATCGGCCGGTACCGCACGCCCCAGACGACGACCGGGGCCGGTGAGACACCGATCAGTCCCGTCCGGGCCTACCTGGCGCTCCTGGGGCTGACCATGCTGAATCCCGTCACCGTGATCTACTTCGCGGCGCTGGTGCTCGGCGGCCAGGGCACGGCCGCACCTGATCATCTGGAGCAGGCGGTGTTCGTTCTTGCCGCCTTCGCCGCCTCCGCCAGCTGGCAACTGCTTCTGGCCGGCGGTGGCGCACTGCTCGGCCGGGCGTTGACCGGCAGCCGCGGGCGGCTGGTCACGGCCGCGGCCTCCAGCGCCGTGATCTGCGCGCTCGCCCTGCATCTGCTCATCACGGCCGACTGAGCGGCAGGGCCATGTTCACACCCCCACGAGGCAACCGCTACGTCCGTTTCCGGACGAATGTCAGGATGGGGGGCATGGGCGCGGGGGAGCTGCACGGGCGGAAGGCTGAACAGGACGCGATCGCCGAGCTGCTGGCGGGAGCCCGGGCCGGGACCAGTTCGTCGCTGGTGCTGCGCGGCGACCCGGGCATCGGCAAGACGGCGCTGCTCGACCACGCCGCCGCCGCGGCCGGGGACATGCGGCTCCTCCGCGGTACGGGCGTCGAGTACGAGGCGGAGCTGCCGTTCTCGGGGCTGCAGCTGCTGCTGCGTCCGGCGCTCGGATCCCGCGCCGCGCTGCCAGTCCCGCAGCGCGAGGCCCTTGAGGCGGCGTTCGGGCTCGGGCCCGCGACCGGCTCCGAGCCGATGCTGGTCGGGCTGGCGGTGCTGTCCCTGCTCGCGGAGCACGCGGCGGAGACGGGGCTGCTGTGCCTGGTCGACGACGCGCAGTGGCTGGACCGGGCGTCGCGGGACGCGCTGCTGTTCGCCGCCCGGCGGCTGCACGCCGAGGGGGTGGTCATCATCTTCGCCGCCCGCGACGGCGAGGGGTCCTTTCCCTCCCCGGGCCTCGCGGAGCTGCGGCTGTCCGGGCTGGCTCCGGAGGCGGCTGCGGCCCTGCTCGACCGGCATCCGCTCGCGCCCGCCGTCCGCTATCGCCTGCTCGCCGAGGCCGGCGGCAACCCGCTGGCCCTGCTGGAGTTGCCGGTCGCCCTGGCCGCCGAAGGCGGCAGCGCGTTCGCTCCGGGGGCGCTCCCCCTCACCGGCCGCCTGCAACTGGCCTTCCACGGGCAGGTCAGCCGGTTGCCGGAGCCGTGCCAGAGCCTGCTCCTGGTGGCGGCGGCCGACGAGACCGGCGAGCTCGCCGTGATCCTGCGTGCCGCCGCCGCGCTGGGCGCGGGCGTCGAGGACCTCATCCCCGCCGAGCGGGCCGGCCTGGTGGTCCGCGGCGACGCGGACGACACCACGATCCGCTTCCGCCATCCGCTGGTCCGCGCCTCCGTCTACCAGCGGGCGCCGCTCGCGCAACGCCTCGCCGTCCACCGCGCGCTCGCCGCCGCCCTCGACGCCCCCGAGCACGCCGACCGCCGGGCCTGGCACCTGGCGGCCGCCGCCACCGGGGTCGACGAGGAGGCCGCCGCCGCGCTGGAGCGCACCGCCGCCCGCGCCCGCGAACGCAGCGGTCACGACGCGGCCGCGGCGGCGTACGAGCGGGCCGCGCGGCTGAGCGCCGAACCCGCCGCCAGGGCGCACCGCGAGGCCCTCGCGGCGGAGGCGGCGCTGGAGGCGGGCGATCTGGAGCGTGCGAGAGCCTTGGGGGCCCGCGCGGCCGGACGGCTGGAGGGCGCCCCGGCGGTGCAGGCGCGGATCGCCCAGGTGCGGGCGCTCGCGGACTTCTGGCAGGGCTCCTACCCCGCCGCCCACCGGACGCTGCTCGACGGCGCCGGCCTCGTCCGCGACACCGATCCGGGCCAGGCCGCCGTGCTGCTGATCCAGGCCGTTCACACCTCCTGGTATCTCGGTGAGCGGCAGCTCGCGGCGACGCTGGACCGGCTGTCCGCGCTCCCGCTGGACGATGCGGACCCGCTCGCGCCGGTGGGCCCCTACCTCGCTCGCCTCGTCCGGGACCGGGCCGAGCCGCCACCGCCGCTGGGCGACGTCCTGGCGGCGGTGCGGCGGCGGGGCCGGGCCCCCGACCAGGTGCTGATGATCCTCTGCGGGAGCGCACTCGCGCTGGGCCAGGACGCCGACGCCTATGAGCTGGCGACCGCGCTCTCCGCCGGGCACCGCGCCCGGGGCGGCGCCGGACGGCTGCCGACGGCGCTGTTCTTCGTGGCCGAGGCCGAGGTGTTCACCGGACGGCATCTGGACGCGCTCGCCACGGCGACCGAGGCCCTGGGGCTCGCCCGCGACACCGGGCAGCGGCAGTGGGCCAGCCAGTTCGGCAGCGTCCTCGCCTACCTCGACGCGGCCAAGGGGGACGAGGCGGCGTGCCGCCGCAACGCCGAGGAGGGGCTGGCGGGCGCCACCGCCGGGGCCGCGTCCCCCGGCGCGCCGTGGGCGCACTGGTCGCTCGGGCTGCTGGACCTCGGCCTCGGCCGCGCCGAGGCGGCGCTCGCCCGCTTCGAGCGCCTGACCCGCGAACCGATGCGCCATCACATCTGCGCCACCCGTTCCACCCCCGACCTGGTGGAGTCGGCCGTGCGGGTGGGGGCGCCGGAACGCGCCGCCGAGCCTCTGGCGCGCTTCGAGCGGTGGGCCGGGTCCGTCCGGCAACCCTGGGCCGACGCGCTCGTGCTGCGCTGCCGCGGGCTGCTGGCCGCGGACGACCAGGCCGAGGCGTTCTACACCGCCGCCCTCGAACTGCACGACCGGGACGGCCGCGCGCTGGAGTACGCCAGGACCGCGCTGCTCTACGGAGAGTGGCTGCGCAGGGCCCGGCGGAAGGCCGAGGCGCGCGGGTCGCTGCAGGACGCGCTGGAGGTCTTCGAACGGCTCGGCATGCGGCCGTGGGCCGAGCGCGCCCGCGGGGAGCTCACCGCGACCGGCGCCCCGGACCGGGCCCCGAGGCCCGCGGGGGGCGCGGCCGCCGCTCTCACCCCGCAGGAACTGCAGATCGTCCGGCTCGCCGCGCAGGGGCTGTCCAACCGCGACATCGCCGCGCAGCTCTTCCTCAGCCACCGGACGGTCGGCTACCACCTCTACAAGGCCTACCCCAAGCTCGGCATCGCCTCCCGGGGCGAGCTCAAGGACTTCGCCGACCGGCTCGGATTGTGAGGTTTTCTCCCGTTGACCACTCCAGCACAGGTACTGCCCGGCCAGGTACTCCCCGTGGACGTCGATGAGGTCCCGCCCGTCGAGGTGGGGCCCGGCGTGTACGCACGGACGCTCCCGGGGATGCCCGGGATCAGGACCTGGGTGATCGACCTCGCGCCCGGCGCCGAATGGCCGGACCTCGACGTCCACGAGACCTACGGCGAGGCGTACTTCGTCGTGAGCGGCGAGATCATCGAGGGCGACCGCACCCACGGCCCGGGGACGTACGTCGCCTTCGGCCCGAAGACCAGCCACCGGCCCCGTACCGAGACCGGGGCGCGGGCCTTCGGCTTCAACTACGACGTCCCCGCTTGACGGACGCCGGCGGCGGCGTCGACCGAGGTCTAGCCGGTGACCGCCCTGCGCACCGCCTGCGCGGCGGGCGTCGGGTCGTAGTCCTCGGGGACGCCTTCGACCAGGATGATGTCGCCCTCGATGTGCCGCGAGCGCAGCGGCGCGATCTCCCGGTAGGCGGGCGAGTCCCACCAGGCCCGCGCCTGCGCGATCCCGGGGAAGCCGATCATCACGACCGACCCGGGCCAGTCGCCCTCCTTCACCTCGTGCCGCTTGGCGTGCACGAGGTACCGGCCGCCGTACGGCCCGAACGTGCCGGGGAGGCGCTCGATGTACTCGGCGATCTCCGGGTGCGGCGCGGCATCCCGCAGGTGCGCTATGACGTAGGCGTTCATGGCTCTCCTTGATTCGCGTGGCCGACCGGGACGGGCCGGGGGCACGGGCTCGGGCGGTGGGCCGGGGCGGACCGGCCGGGCGGTTCGTCCCTGCCGTCCGCCCCGAACGGGTTCAGGCTCCGGCCGGCACCTTGTCGAGGAAGCCGAGGACCTGGGTGATCCGCCCGTCCTCCCCGATCACCGCGACGTCGAAGCCGATGACGACCGGTTCGGCGCCCTCGGGGCCCAGGTGCCAGGTGAACCGCGCGATGTCGTGGTGCGCGTCGACCGCGCCGCCGAGGCTGAAGACCAGCCCGCCGAACTGCGCCTGGACCGCCGCGATGGTGGCGTCGAGGCCGTCCCTGCCCTGGACGGAGACCAGCGGGTCGGTGTACACCGCGTCCTCGGCGAAGACCTCCGCCAGAATCGCCCGTCGCGCGGCGACGTCGGTCTCGTTCCAGGCGGCGAGGTAGCGCTGGACCAGCTCGTTCACGTCGCTCATGTGCTCTCTCCTCAGTGCTCGTGCTCTCTTGTGACACCAAAACTAGGGAGCCGGGGAGGGCGGGGAATCTGACGTGCTTAGGTACTTCCGCCGACGCTTTAGGTACGCGGCCGCGCGTGTACGATCGCGGTCACGCCCCGAGTGTCACGATCGTCCGGTTGTGCTGGGTCGATGGCCCGCTCCCGGGTGGCATTTTCGGCGGGGCCCTCCCAGGACGACGAAGGCGGCACGGTGGACTTCACTGTCGACTACCAGCCCAGCCCCGACGAAGTGACGCGAGCGCTCGGTCTCGGAGTCAAACGGCAGCTCAGGGCCTTCCGTCTGGTGCTGCCGACGGTGCTGGTCCTGGCGGGGGTCGCCTGCCTGCTGGTGGACGGCGTCAGCCTGGGCATCGGCATGTTCGCCGGGGCCGTCGTGGCTCCTTTCGCGTTGGGCTGGGCGATCCGCCGGATGGCCCGGCGGCAGGTCGCCTACCTGTGCCTGCCCGCGACGGTCCACGTGACGAGCGACGGATACGAGGTCCGGACCGACCAGTCCACCACCTCGATGCGCTGGTCCCTGTTCGGACGGATCGACTCCACGCCGGAGTTCTGGCTGCTCTTCATCAACCGCCAGTTCGCGGCCTTCCTCCCCAAGCGGGCCTTCGACGACGACCAACGACGCGAGCTCGAAAGCCTCTTCGCCGCACGCCAGGAGACCACCGCCGGCCGAGCGCGCTGACGAGCGGCCCGGTTCGCGTGGCCCCGCCTCGCGTGGCCCCGCCTCGCGTGGCCCCGCCCCGCGTAGTGCCCGTTCACCGGGCGGGCGTCAGCTCACCGCGCGCTTGATGAGGGCGGCGATCCGCTCCTCCACCTCGGGGGTCACCTCGGTCAGGGCGAACGCGGTCGCCCACATCGGCCCGTCGTCCAGCTTCGCCGGGTCGTTGAACCCGAGCGTGGCGTACCGCGCCTTGAACTTCGCCGCGCTCTGGAAGAAGCAGACGACCTTGCCGTCCAGCGCGTAGGCGGGCATCCCGTACCAGAGCCTGGGCGCGAGGGCGGGGGCGTTGGCCGTGATGACGGCGTGGACGCGCTCGGCCATGATCCGGTCCGAGTCCTGCATCTCGGAGATCTTCGTGAGCACGTCCCGCAGCGCCTCCGCCGCCTTCTCCTCGCGCGAGGCGCGGCGCGCCGCCTTCTTCTGCTCCTGGGCGTGCTCCTTCATCGCGGCCCGCTCCTCGGCGGTGAAACCCTCGTACGTGCCGCTGTCGGTGCTGCTCATGGACTGTCTCCCTCTTGGGTGTTTTTGGGCGTTGATAAGGGACCTTACGGTCCTGCGTTCGGGCTGGTCACACCGGCCCGTGGGGGTTTCGGTCATGCCGGGCGGCGCGCCCGGCGGGGGCGTCAGCCCAGCCAGTGGCCGCCGCGCATCAGCTCGCGGCCGGACAGTTCGTTCTCCTCGCGCCACGCCTGGACGCGGCGCGGCGAGACGCGGAACCACCGGTACGGCGTGGCCCGCCCACGCGGATCGAAGCCGGTGCGCGCGGCGAACCGGTCGCCCCGTTCCTGCGGCAGCGCGCCGATCTCGAGAACCTCGACCCGGCCGTCGATCATCGACACGTCGCGGGTGTGGCCCAGCCCCAGCCGGACGGCCCGGGACGCGGCGAGGTTCCTGCCGGTCGGGCTGTCGGCCGGCGTGGCCATCAGCAGGGCCTCGCCGTCCCAGTCGAAGGACAGCGGCACCAGGTACGGCGCACCGTCCGGTGAGGCGCTGGCCACCCAGAGGTCCGTGTCGTGGGTGAGCCGGTGCTCGGTGTCGCGACGGCGCTGGGGGCGGGGGCGGGGGTCGGCGCTCATCGGGCCTGGCGGATTCCGAGGGCGGCGGTCGTCATGGTCACTCCTGGGGTCGTCGGGTCGCGATCGCCCCGGTCCGTCCCGCCGGGCCCGATCGCCGTGGTCACAGCCTCTCCCGCCCGGGGTGCGGGCCGCCTCCGTGCCGACCACGGAAAGCACCACGGATAATGAGTCGGTGTCCAGCCCAGTGATCTCGGCTCGGGAAGGCGAAGTGCTCGCGCTGCTCGGGGAGCACCTCAGCAACGCGGAGATCTCCGCGCGGTTGGTCATCTCAGTACGCACCGTCGAGTCGCACGTCTCCTCGCTGCTGCGCAAGCTCCAGCTGCCGGATCGGCGGGCGCTCGCCCGGCACGCGGCCGAGTTCTCGCGAGCCGGGCGGTCGCGTCCGGCGCCCGCCCTGCCGGCACCGCTGACGGCGTTCATCGGCCGGGTGCGGGAACGCGGCGAACTGGCCGACGCGGTGAAGGCCCACCGGCAGGTGACCGTCGTCGGACCGGGCGGGGTGGGCAAGACGCGCCTGGCGTTGGCGGTGGCGGCGGACGTGGCCGGCGACTTCGCCGACGGGGTGTGGTTCGTCGACCTGGTGCCGGTCACCGAGCCGGCCCGGGTGGGGGCGGCGGTCGCGGCGGCCGTGGGCGTGGGAGAGCAGCCCGGGCGCGACATCGACGACGCGGTGCTGGCCGCGCTGGCGGATCGCCGGGCGCTCCTGGTGCTGGACAACTGCGAGCATGTGCGCGACGGGGTGGCGCCGTTCCTGGAACGGCTGCTCGCGGCCTGTCCGCGATTGCGGGTGCTCGTGACGAGCCGCGCCCGGCTGATGGTGCCGTTCGAGCGGGCCTTCCCGCTCCCGCCGCTGTCGCGGGACGGCGGCGACGAGTCCGAGGCGGTGGCCCTGTTCATGGACCGGGCGACGGCGGTCGGCTCACCGCCGGGGCCAGCGGTGGGCGAGGGCGTCGTGGCCATCTGCGAACGGCTCGGCGGCATGGCGCTGGCGATCGAGCTGGCGGCGGCGCGGTGGGCCACGCTCGGACTGGACGGCCTCATGACCGGCCTCGCCGACCAGCTGCGGATCCTCACCGGCGGCCCCCGCGCCGACGACCGGCACCGGTCGGTGCGGACGGTGCTGGACTGGAGCCATGACCTGCTGGAGCCGCAGGACCAGGCGCTGCTGCGCCGGGTGTCGGTGTTCGTCGCGCCGTTCACCCCCGACGCGGCCGCCGATGTCGCCGGGTTCGCCCCGCTGGATCCGGCCGCGGTCGTCGACGGGCTCGGCAGGCTCGCCGAGCAGAGCCTGCTCGCGGTGACACCGTCCGAGACCGGCACCCGCTACCAGGCGCTGGAGACCGTCCGCCAGTACGGGACGGAGCGGCTCACCGCCGTCGGCGAGCTGACGGACGTCCGATCGCGGCATCTGGGCTGGTGCCTGGCCAGTGCCGCCGCGCTCATGGGGGCCGGGGGCGCGGACTGGCGCGTCCGGTTCGACGCCGTGGCGGAGGACATGCGGGCCGCCCTCACCTGGGCCGCCGACCAGCCGGAGCAGCGCGCGGACGCCCACCGGCTCGCCCTGTCCATGGCCGAGCTGGCCTTCGCCCGCAACCTGCTCGGCGAGGCCCAACAGCGGTTCGAGCAGGCGGCCCGGCTCGCCGACGCGGCCGCCGGCGCCGAGGCGCTGCGGCACGCCGCCGCGGTGGCCGGGTGCCGCAGCCTCGACGGCGACTCGTATCGCCTGCACCGTGCCGCCGCCGAGGCCGCCCGCCGGGCCGGCGACCTCGCCGGCGCCGGCCGCGACCTGGCGGCCGCCGCGACCGTCGCCTACCGTTTCTCCAGCTCGTTCGCGCGGACTCCCCGCGTGGACGAGGTGACCGCCATGCTCGCGGAGGCGCGGGAGCTGTGCGGCGACGACCCGGCCGCCGAGGCGGCCGTCGCGCTGGCCGAGGCGGCGGTGGAGGCCGACGCGTTCGGCGCGGTCCAGGGAGACCCGGACAACACCGCGCAGGAGACGGTCGCGCGCGCCGAGCACGCGGTCGGGCTGGCCCGGCGCGCGGGCGACCCGGTGGCGGAGTCCGCCGCGCTGGACGCGCTGTCCGGAGCCCAGAGCTGGGCCGGTGATCCCTTCGCCGCCGCGGCCGCCGCCCGGCGCCGCATCGACATCCTGGCCTCCGCACCGTCCACGCCCGCCGGCACGCACGAGCTGATGGACGCCCTCGCCATGGCCGCCGGAACCGCCGTCGGTGTCGGTGAACTGCAGCAGGCCCGCCGATGGGGCAGGCGGCTCGCCGACCATCCGCTGCTGGCCGAGGCGGGCCACCACGCCACGTCCTGGCTCCTGGTCGCGGACGCGTTCACCGGCGACGTCGACGAGATGCGCACCGTCAGCATGAGATTCCTCGACGCGTGGGAGCAGAGCGGCCGCCTGCGGTCGCGCTCCCTCGGCCCCGCCGCCGCGTCGGTCGCGATGCTCCACGGCCTGCGCGGCGACCACGACGCACGGGCCGACTGGCTGGCGATCGTCGACGAGGCCGGCCCGGCAGCCGACCACCGCCTGGGCTACGGCGCGGTCTTCGACACCATGGTCCTGCTCCACCACGGGGACGCGAAGGCGGCGCTGGAACGGGTCGCGCCGGAGCCGGATCAGGTGTGGAAGTGGGTGTGCTGGATCTGGCTGCACTGGTACGTGGCGCTCCGCGCGGAGGCGGCGGTGCTCACCGGGCACCCGGACGCCCGCGGCCGGATCGACGCCGCCCGTGCCGTGCTCGCCGGCAACCCGGTCGCCTCCGCCCAGGTGGACCGGGCGGAGGCGCTGCTCGACGGCGACCTGCCGCGCCTGCTCGCCGCCGCCAAGGAGTTCGACGCGGCCGGCTGCCGCTACCAGTCGGCGCGCACGCTGCTGCTCGCCGGGGGCGAGCACGCCGCCGCTGGCGCCGCCGCGCTCGCCGATCTCGGCCTCGCGCCCATGGCCGTCCGACAGCCGCGCCCGTGAGAAAGGTGAGTATGGAGCCGCACGTCTACGTCCCCCGGCTGCTGACGGACACGGCGATGCGCGAGGTGCGCCAGATCGGGCACCCCGTCGTCGCGGGGGAGGAGGACCCGCCGGACCGGGACACGCTGCTGCGGGACGCGGCGGGCGCCGTCGCCGTCGTGTGCACGCTGACCGAGCGGATCGACGCCGAGTTCCTGGACGCGGCCGGTCCGCGGCTCAAGGTCGTGGCGAACACGGCGGTCGGCTACGACAACATCGACGTGGCCGCCGCCACCGAACGCGGCGTCCGGGTCACCAACACGCCGGGCGTGCTGGACGGCGCGACCGCCGACCTGACCATGGGGCTCATCCTGGCCACGGCCCGGCGCGTGCTCGACGGCGACCGGCTGCTGCGCGACCGCACGCCGTGGGTGTGGGGGCCGCGCATGCTGCTCGGCCTGGACCTCAGCGCGGGCGCCACCCTCGGCATCGTCGGCTACGGCCGGATCGGGCGCGCCGTGGCCAGACGCGCCCGCGCGTTCGACATGAAGATCGTGGCGACGCCCTCGCGGTCGGCGCCGCCCGACGACGACGTGGAGTTCCTCGAACTGCCGGAACTGCTCGAACGCAGCGACGTCGTCACCCTGCACTGCCCGCTGACCGAGCGGACCCGGCACCTGATCGACGCGGACGCGCTGCGCCGGATGAAGCCGTCGGCGATCCTCGTCAACACCGCGCGCGGCGGGATCGTGGACGAGGACGCGCTGGTCGAGGCGCTGCGCTCGGGGACGATCGCCGCGGCCGGGCTCGACGTCTTCGAGGACGAGCCCAACGTCGACCCCCGGCTGACCGAGCTGCCCAACACCGTGCTCACTCCCCATCTGGGCAGCGCGGGCGTGACGACCCGGGAACGCATGTGCCGCCTGTCGGTGGCGAACGCGGCCGCCGTGCTGGCCGGGAAGGAGCCCCCCACCCCGGTGAACTGACGTCCGGGCGGCGGGTGTTTCCCCGTTGTAAAAACCTTGTCCGGCTTCTTCTGTATGCACTGTATCTGCTGTATACAGTTGGCCATGACCGGATCCACCCGCGGCCCGCGCGGCGCCGACGCGATCACCGCCGAACTGCGTCAGGCCGTCGTCGACGGCGTCTACCCGCCGGGGCACCGCCTGGTCCAGGAGGAACTCGCCGACCGGTTCGGGGTCAGCCGGATCCCGCTGCGGGAGGCCATCCGCACGCTGGTCGGCGAGGGCCTGCTGCGCTCGGAGCCCGGCCGCGGCACCTTCGTCACCGTGCTGGACCTGGCCGAGATCGACGAGATCTACGACCTGCGCCGGCTGATCGAGCCCAGCTTCGCCGAGCACGTCACCGAACGCGTCTCCCGCCGCGACATCGCCCGCTTCGCCGCCATGGCCGACGACATGGACCGCGTCGCCGAGACCGGCGCGGTCGCCTGGTCGCGCACCAACCTGGCGTTCCACCTGGACATGTACCGGCTGTCGCGGCTGCCGCTGCGCTACGAGACCATCTCGCGGCTGTACCACCGGCTGGAGCCGTACTCGCGCTACTACGTGCACGGCACCGGCGCCTACGAGCGCGTGCAGTGCGAGCACCGCGCCATGGTGCAGGCCCTGGCCGACGGCGACGTCGAGGAACTGGCCCGCCAGATCGTCCTGCACATCGACGGCGGGCAGCGGGGGCTGCACGCGGCCTGGGAGAACAGCAGCCCGTCGTTCCAGTCGTACTGGGCGGAGCCCGCGCGATGACGTCGGTCGCGATCAACACCGACGTCGGCGAGGGCTTCGGCGTGTGGGGGCCGTCCGACGAGGGGGAGCTCCTCGACCAGGTCACGGCCGCCAACGTCGCCTGCGGCTTCCACGCCGGCGACCCCGACATCCTGCGCCGCACCTGCGCGGACTGCGTCGCCCGCGGCGTGGCGATCGGCGCGCAGGTCTCCTACCGGGACCTGGCCGGTTTCGGGCGCCGCTTCATCGACGTGCCGACGCCGTCGCTGGTGAACGACCTGCTCTACCAGCTGGGCGCGCTGGAGGTCTTCGCCCGCGTCGCCGGTGGCCGGATCGGCTACGTCAAGGCGCACGGCGCGCTCTACAACACCGCCGCCCGCCACGAGGGGCACGCGGCCGCGATCGTCGAGGCCGTCACCCTGTACGACCCGGACCTTCCGCTGCTGTGCCAGCCCCGCACCGTCCTGTGGGAGCGGGCCGAGGCCGCCGGGCTGCGCCCGATGGCCGAGGCGTTCATCGACCGCGGCTACACCGACGAGGGCCTGCTCGTGCCGCGTTCGTCCCCCGGCGCCCTGATCACCGACCCGGCGGTGGCGGCCGAACGCGCCGTGTGGATGGCCGAGACGGGCACGGTGGTGTCGGTGTCGGGAGGCGTCGTGCGCATCGCCCCCGACCCGGGCCGCATCACGGCACTGTGCGTCCACAGCGACACGCCCGGCGCCGTCGCGCTTGCCGCCGCCACCCGCGAGGCCCTGACCGCCGCCGGGATCGCGACCGCCGTCCCCGGGGCGGTTTCGTGATCGACGGGAGGCTGCTGCGAACGGGCGACCGGGGCTGGCTCATCGAGTGCGCCGGACGCCGACCCGCCGACGTCGCCGCCTCCATCTGGCGGCGCCCCTGGGCGAGCGGGCTGCGCGAGGTGGTGCCCGCCGCGACGACCGTGCTGGTGGTGGCGGACGACGCGGCGCAGATGGAACGGCTCGCCGTCCGGCTGCGCGGCGTGCTCGACCAGACCGGCGTGCACGCCGGGGCGGAGGCCGCGGGCGAGGCGCCGCGGACGATCGTCATCCCCGTCCGCTACGGCGGCGCCGACCTGGAGGCGGTCGCCGAACGCGCCGGGATCGAACCGGAGGACGTGGCGCGCCTGCACTCCGGCGGCGAGCACTCGGTGGCGTTCTTCGGCTTCGCCCCGGGGTTCGCCTACATGGACGGCCTGCCCGAACCGCTGCGCCTGCCGCGGCTGCCGAGCCCGCGTCCGCGCGTCCCCGCCGGGGTCGTCGCGATCGCGGGCAACCAGACCGTCGTGTACCCGGGCGGGACGCCGGGCGGCTGGCACCAGATCGGCGTCACCGCCGAACGGCTGTGGAACGCGGACGCCCACCCGCCCAACCGCCTGTCCATCGGCGACCGCGTCGTCTTCCAGGCGGTGACGTGATGGACGGCGGTGCGCGCGTGGCGCCGGCGACGCTCACCGTCGTCGCGGCGGGCCCGGCCACCACTGTTCAGGACCTCGGCCGGCACGGCACCGCCCACCTCGGCGTTCCCTCGGCGGGCCCCGCCGACCGGCGCAGCTTCACCCTCGCCAACCGGCTGGCCGGGAACCCGGAGAACACCCCCGCCCTGGAGACCACGTTCGGCGGGCTGGCCCTGACGCTGTCGCAGCCCCGGCACGTCGCGATCACCGGGGCGCCCGTAGCGGTACGGGTGGACGGCGCGCCCGCCGGGGACGCGACCCGCCTCTACCTGCGGGCCGGGTCGGTGCTGACGCTCGGACGCCCGTCCGCCGGATGCCGCACCTACGTGGCCGTGTCAGGCGGCTTCGAGGTCGACCGGGTGCTGGGCTCGGCGTCCCGCGACTCGCTGACCGGGCTCGGCCCCGAACCGGTGCGCGCCGGTACAGTCCTGCGCCTCGGCCCCGCGCGTCCCGTCCCGGACGTGCCGCTGGAACTGGCGTTCAGCGTCGTCCCGTCCGGCGGCGTGACGACCGTCCGGTTCCGCTGGGGGCCGCGGGACGGGCTGTTCGGCGCCGCCGACCGCCGCCGCCTGACCCGCACCGTCTGGCAGGTGTCCGCCCAGGCCGACCGCGTGGGCGTCCGCCTGACCGGCCCGCCGCTGTCCATCGGCACCGTCGACCTGCCCAGCGAGGGCACCGTGCTCGGCGCCGTCCAGGTGCCGCCGTCCGGGGAACCCATCGTGTTCCTCGCCGACCATCCGGTGACGGGCGGATACCCCGTCATCGGCGTGGTCACCGACGCCGACGTCGACCTGCTCGGCCAGGCCGTCCCCGGCGACCGGATCCGATTCGCACCCGTCCACTGAGAAGGAGAAAACCGCGTGAGCACGCAACTGCCGCCGTTCCACCTCGCCATTCCCGTCGACGACATCGACGCCGCCCGCGAGTTCTACGGAAAGGTGCTCGGATTCAGCCAGGGCCGGTCCGACACCAAGTGGATCGACTGGAACTTCATGGGCCACCAGGTGGTCACCCACCAGGTCGGCGACGGGCCCTCGGACGAGCCGCGCGACGGTATCGCCGGGACCAATCCCGTCGACGGCCACCAGGTGCCCGTCCCGCATTTCGGGCTGGTGCTGTCGATCGAGGAGTTCCACAGGCTCGCCGACCGGCTGCGCGCCGTCGACACGCAGTTCGTGATCGAGCCGTACGTCCGTTTCGAGGGCGAGCCGGGCGAGCAGTGGACGATGTTCTTCCTCGACCCCGCGGGCAACGCCCTTGAGTTCAAGGCGTTCGCCGACCTCGACCAGTTGTTCGCCACCTGAGCCATTCGGCGGAAAAGGTCACCGGCAGGAGGACGAGTCCTGCCGATGACCGTTCGAAGGGCCCCTTCCGCACGGTCCGCTCGCCACGCGGCCCGTCCACGACCAGTCCCGCCACAGGACATGTGCCTTATCCGGAGGAACCCGTGACGAGCGTACCAATCGTTACCGGAGTCAGAGCGCCGGCCGCCGACCGGCGCCCCCGCAAGGCCGCCGTCGCGGCGGCCGCGGGCACCGCCATCGAGTACTACGAGTTCGGTGTCTACGGCTACCTGGCCGTCGTCATCGGGCCGCACTTCTTCCCCGGCGACGACCCCACCGCCTCCCTGCTGGCCACCCTCGCGGTGTTCGGCAGCGCCTTCCTGATGCGGCCGCTCGGCGGCATCGTCCTCGGCCGCCTCGGCGACCGCGTCGGCCGCAAGCCCGTCCTCATCCTGACCGTCGTCGGCATGGGCTCCGCCACCGCCGCCGTCGGCATGCTGCCCAGCGCGAGCACCATCGGCCTGGCCGCGCCGCTGGCGCTGCTCGTCGTCCGCCTCGCGCAGGGCTTCTTCGCCGGCGGCGAGGTGACCGGCTCGGCCACCTACCTCGCCGAGTCCGCCCCGCCCGGAAAACGCGGCCTGTACGGGGCGTTCACCCCGGTCGGCGTGGCCGTCGGCGGCGGGACGGCGGCGCTGGTCGCGGGCGTCACCGCCACCGCGCTGACCGACGCCCAGCTGGAGTCGTTCGGCTGGCGCGTCCCGTTCCTGCTGGCCCTGCCGCTGATCGTGGTCGCGCTGCTGGCCCGCCGCAGCCTGGAGGACTCGCACGCCTTCACCGCCTCCGCCGAGCCGCCCGCCAAGGCGCCGCTGACCGAGGTGTTCACCCGGCACCGGGACTCGGTGCTCAAGGTCACGCTGCTGGCCGTCGGCTCCAACTGCGGCTACTGGGTGGGGCTGATCTACATGAACATCTACCTCACCTCCGACCTCGGCTACGCCACGTCCTCCACCTTCTGGATCATGGGCGGGATCAGCCTGTTCGTGGCGTTCCTGATGCCGGTCGCCGGGGCGCTGTCCGACCGCTTCGGCCGCAAGAAGATGATCACGATCGGGTTCCTCGGCTACGCGGTGCTGGTGGTGCCGGCCATGCTCGTCATGGGGCTGGGCAGCTTCCCGCTGGCGGTCGCGGCGATGGTCGTGCTGGCGCTGCCGATGCCGATCGTCCAGTCCGTGACGTACCCGACGTACGCCGAGCTGTTCCCCACCCGCGTTCGCTACACGGGCCTGTCGTTCGCCTTCAACATCGGCACGATCGTCGGCGGCGGACTCACCCCCTACCTGGTGACCTGGCTGATCTCCACCACCGGCGACCTGCTCGTCCCCGGCTACGTGCTGATGTTCGCCGTGGTCGTCGCCCTGCTCACGCTGCGGACCGTCCGCGAGACCGGCCGCGAGGAACTGTCATGATCACCTCACCCGCGCACCTGCGCGCCCTGGCCGCCGCCGGCGAGTGGACGGCCCCCACCGCCGGAGTCCTGGACGGCCACCAGCAGGCCAACCTGGTGATCGTCCCGCGTTCGCTGGCCTTCGAATTCCTGCTGTACTGCACCCGCAACCCCAAGCCGTGCCCGGTCATCGCCGTCACCGACCCCGGCGACCCGGTGCTGCGTTTCGGCACGACCGAAGCGGACCTGCGCACGACCCTGCCCCGTTACCGCGTCTGGCGGAACGGCGAACTGGTCGCCGAACCCACCGACATCACCGCCTACTGGCAGGACGACGCCGTCGCCTTCCTCCTCGGCTGCAGCCACACTTTCGAAGGGCCCCTCCGGGCGGCCGGGATCCCCGTCGCCCACACGGCCCCGCCCGTCTACATAACGAACATCGAGACGACCCCCGCGGGCCCCTTCTCCGGCCCCCTGCTCGTCTCCATGCGCGCCGTCCCCGGCCATTTGGCGGCCACCGCCGTGGAAATAACGTACCGCTATCCCACGGGCCACGGAACACCCGTCCACATAGGCGACCCGTCCGTCATAGGAATCGAGTCGCTGTCCGCCCCGGACTTCGGCCCGCCACCCGCGATCCCCCCGGACAGCACGCCCATGTTCTGGGCCTGCGGAGTGACACCCCAACTCGCCATCTCCAACACCCCGTACGCGATAACGCACTACCCGGGCCACATGTTCGTCTTCGACCACACGCCCTAGTCCTAGAGGCCCAAACCGTGCGTTAGTGTCGTTGCCATGGCGGACGACGGTTCTGTGCGGATCGACGTGTGGATCTGGGCGGTGCGGCTGCTCAAGACCCGCTCGATGGCCACCACCGCCTGCCGCGCCGGGCACGTCCGCCTCAACGACAAGCGCGCCAAGCCGTCGTCCCTGGTCAAGCCCGGTGACGAGGTGCGCCTGCGGCACGACGGCCGGGAACGCGTCGTGGTGGTCCAGCGCGTCATCCGCCGCCGCGTCGGCGCGTCCGTCGCGCAGGAATGCCTCATCGACAACAGCCCGCCCCCGCCGCCGCGCGAACTCATCGCGCCCATCGCCCGCCGCGAACCCGGCACCGGCCGTCCCACCAAACGCGACCGCCGCGAGCTGGAACGCCTCCGCGCCCAGATGATGGCCCCCCACGTCAACCGCCACCTCCCGCGTCCGCCCCGCCACGACTGACGCGCCGGCGGCTTCCGCGATTCGGCCACCGGCCCCGTGGGGGCGTGTGGCGTGCGGCTCAACGTCCTGGACGGCCCGGTTCCTGGCAGCCCATCGGGTGATGCTACAAATAGTAGCGATGTAGTCACTATGTGTGCTGATCGTGGGGGAGCCATGTCTGTTCTGTCCGGACGTCTCGTGCGGTGCGGTCTCGCCGGGCCGCTCGTCTTCGTCGGCATCGCCGTCCCGGCCCCTGCGGCCGACTCCGCCCTCGCGTCCCCGCCGTCGCCCGCCGAACGTCGAGCACCCGCCCGCTACGGCGCGCTGACCTGCACGGTCACCACCACGTCCGGCAGGCCGATGACGTTCAGCCCGCCGATCCGGCTGCGGCGCCAGTACGTCAACACCCGCGCCAGGCTGGTCCTGCGCGACTGCTCCTCGGCCGACCCCCGCCGGTCCCGCATCGCCTCGGGCGTCATGACGCTGACCGGCAACGCCCTGGCCAACTGCACCGGCGTCAGCGACCTGCGCGGTCGCGCCACCGTCACCTGGTACGACGCCTACGACCGTCCGCTCGCACGGTCGAGCCTGCGCACCGGCACCCAGGGCAACCGCGCCCGCGCCGACGCCCAGCTGAACGGCCGCGTCACCTCCGGCTACCTGGCCGGCCGCACCTTCTACGGCAGCGTCCGGCCCAGGGGCCGGCTGACCCGCTGCTTCACCCGCCAGGGCATCCCTTCGATCCACGGCACCGGCCGCCTGACCATCGACTGACCATGACCACCGGCCCACCGGCGCGCCGTGTTCGCGGGAAGAAAGGAATCCGGGCGACCGCGCACCCGGATTCCTTGCGGATCGGCGCGTGGGCCCGAGCGGCGGCTCTCGATGCGTCGGGCACCGGACAGCGCGGTGGACGTCTCAACTCAAGAGGGAGAGGTGCGGGGCACCGGCGTTCCCTGCTTCTGCTGACGCGCTCTCTCAGGTGCGGCGGCCCGTCCGCGGCGAGGCCGCACGGGCCGCGGCACCGAGGAGGCGTGGCGGGTCGGCGGGGTCACATCGTGGTGTGCACCGGCAGGCCGAAGAGCCTGGCCGCGTTCTCGTGGCACATGGCCCGCAGCTGCTCGGCACTGGGGGACACCTCCTCCAGGGCGCGCAGGCCGTCGCCGACGACGTTCTGGAGCGGTGGGGAGTCGGTGCCGAAGAGGATGCGGTCGGAGCCGAAGACGGCCAGGGCGGCGCGCAGCGCGAGACGGCTGGGGGTGGCCGTGTCCACCCAGATCTGGCGCAGGTAGGAGCTCGGCGGGCGGCTGATCGGCCAGCCGCCTTCGCCGCCCGGGCGGCCGCCGCCCCAGTGCGGCGCGTGGTAGGCGCGGTCCAGCCGTTCCACCAGCAGGGCCAGCGCGCCGCCGGCGGCCGTGGCGATCAGCCGCAGGCCGGGGTACTTCTCCAGCCAGCCGCCGAAGATGACGCAGGCGGTGCCCGTGGACACGTCGTCGAACCGGCCGATCCCCTCCAGCAGGAGCGGGTCCGTCAGCCCGGCGCCGGCGGCGGGCCAGGCCGGGGCGTGCAGCATCACGGGGACGTCGTGTTCGGCGGCCAGGGCGAAGAAGCCGTCGCAGCGCGGATCGTCCAGATACCGTCCGGCGACGCTGGTGTTGACGATGAACCCGACGAACTCCGGGTTCGCCAGCGTGCGGGCGGCGGCCGTCAGGTGCGCGTCGTCCCCGAACGGGTTGGCGTACACGAGCGCGCGCAGGTGCCCGGGGTGGTCGGCGACGGTGCCGCCGAGCCAGTCGTGGAAGGCCTTCAGCTGGTCGACGGTCTGCGCGTAGTTGTCGACGCCCGGAATCGGCGCCATCACACCCGCGCCGACCGGGCTGCCGACGATCGACATCCGCACGCCCAGCGCCAGCTTGTCCTCGATCATGCCTTCGACGTCGCCGAGGCTCGGCGGCATCGGAAAGCGGCGGACCATGTCCGGCGGGCTGATGTGCGCGTGGCAGTCAATGGTCATCGCATGCCTCCCGAGACGAGACGTTCCGGACGATCCCCGCGGCGCCTCCGCGGCCGGCGCGGCGGGCGCGGCGGCGGGCGACGGTCAGTGCGGCGTCTCGGTGGTGGCGCGCACCGCGAAGCGCAGCGACTCGCGTTCGGCGGTGTGTCTGATCATGGGCGCGACCATCCGCCGGTGCGCGGGGTCGCCCTCCCAGGTGAGGAAGTGCTCCTCGCTGGCCCACTCGCTGGTGATCAGCCACTCCGCCGGGTCCCGGGTGGACTGGCAGAGCTGGTCGCGCAGGTGCCCCGGGACCTCGGCGACCTTCCACCGGATCTGCTCGTAGGCGCGGCGGAACGCCTCCTGCTCACCGGGTTCGACCCGCATGAAGAACAGGACGCGATAACGGGTGCCGGAATCGTCGCGGTAGCCGGAAGGAGCCAGATCGGCCTGCTCGCTCGTGCTCATATGCCCTTCTCCTTGTTGCTCGTGCGAACACCGTCAGAGAATCGGGCGACCGGCCACGGAAATGACCGCGAGGCGCGTGACACGTCCGCTCGCGGAACCGGTCTCCCGGCGGCTCACTACCCCCCTGACCTGCACCTAATCACGATCAGTCACCATCGACGGCGACGTGTCACCGATGACGCGAACTGACCGGCGAATACCGGGCCGGAGGGGATGGTTCGCCGCCGGGTATTGCGCGTCCGGCAGGTCAAAGAATGTGGAGATCGTGGCGACTCGCGCGGTCGGTGAAAACGTTCAGCGCAATGTCCGTGCCAGTGGGCGCGCAGGCATCGGAAAAGAGACCCGCGGAGGTCGCGCGGGCCCTGTGGCGTCGGTCGTCCGAGGGGGCCGGGTCAGCCGATGGCCGGGGGAGCGGAGGCCGCCAGGGCGCGGGCCTGCGAGACCACGTGCGCCGCCCACGCGCCGGACTCCGGGCCGGGCGGCAACTGGACGGTGTGGTACAGCCCCTGGCCGGTGACCGAGATCGACACGAAACCGGTGTAACGGCGTTGCTTCATCAGCAGGAACAGCAGTCCCAGCAGGCAGAACCACACGAAGATGATGGTCAGGACGATCGCGACCGGCGGAATTCCCTCGTGCACCTGGGTGGAGTCCTGCACGGCCCAGGCCGTTCCCTGCAACGGAAAACGACCATGCGGAACGATCACATGGGTCTGGGTGACCGACATATCGCCGATGGTCAGCAGTACCTGTTCGTTGCCGGGCGGGTAATAGCCCACAGACCACCGTCCCTTGACCGGGGTGCCACCTTGAGGAGGAAGCAAGCATAGCCAGCCCGCGACGAGCGCGACCAGCGACCCGGGAAGTGACCACGAAAATCGGATGTCCCGATTGGGGGCGACCTGTACGGTGCCGCACCATGAGCGACGAGGCACGGGAACTCCTGCGGGCCGGTGACATCCCGGGGCTGCTGCGGCACCTGCGGTTCAACGCCGAGGACATGGAGCAGGCCGAGGTGGCGCGGCTCATGGAGGAGGCCGCCGCCCGGTCCGGTTTCGACGACCTCCGGCAGGCGGCCGCCGCCGTCGCCGCCGATCCGGACGACCCCGGGAAGCTGTACGACTACGGGTACGCGTGCGTCGAGCGAGGGGTCTCCTACCTCGCCATTCCGGCGCTGCGCAAGGCACTCGTCTTGGCGCCCGGGGCGCAGCCGCTGCTGAACGAACTGGTCTCCGCGCTGGAGGACGAGGTCCGGCACGCCGAGGCCGTCGCCGTGCTGGACGAGAACGCCGCCACCCTGCGGCCCTGGCCCGACCGCTACCTGCTGGCGTTCAACGCGCTCATGGCCGGTGACCTCACCCGCGCCACTGCGGAGGCCCGGCGGCTGCCCGACCCCGAGGACCACCGTTGGCTGCCCGCCCGCGACCGGCTCGCCCGGATGCTCGACCGCGCCCACGCCGTCCGCGCCGTGAGCCCGCTCGACCGGCGCGACCTGCGCGGCTGGCACTTCGCGCTGACCGGCGGCGTGCTGGCCACCATCTCCCCGTTCGGGTTCGACGACGGCATGACGGGCCGGTACGCCTACACGGGCGACGCGTTCGGCGGCTGCCGCCGCACCCTGGACCGGCTCCGCCTGATCCTGGACGCGGCCGGACGCCGGCCCACGGTGGTCGGCCTGCTCCCCGACCGTTCCAGCCACATCCTCGGCCTCGCGGCCGCGGGGCTCTTCGGGCTGCCCGCCGAGCCGTTCGACCCGGCCCGTCCCGACGCCCTCGTCGTGGCCTACGACCTCAACGAGCTCGACACCGGCGGGCTGTGGGAACGCGCGCCGGGCCAGGTGCTGTTCGAGCACGCGACCTGCTGGACCGACCCGCCGCAGGTCAGCGCGGACGTCAGCGGCTTCCTGCACCAGACGGTGACGCACCCGTGGGGCGAACGGCTGCACGTGGAGCCGGACGGCTCCGTGCAGCGGCTGCCGCCCGACGACCGGCCCGTGGAGGAACTGGCCGCCGAGATCGTCCACGCCGCCCCGACCTCGTACGAGGGCGAGGACGGCGCGCCCCCGGACTCCGACGAGGCGCTCGCCCACCTCGTCGCCTCCGTCCGCGACCACTGGCTGACCGGCCCCCGCCACCGCGTCCGCTCCCCCGGCCCCGTCCCCAGCTCCCGCTTCCTCTGACACACGGGATCGCCGGACCCGCTGCTGACCCAGCATGGGCGCCGTCTTCCTCGGCGTGGGCGCGTGGGGGACGGCGCTGCCGGCCACGGCCTGCACCGGCACCCGCCGGGCGGTGCTGAACGCCTGCTGGCGGGACCGCTGCCGGGCATGCTTCCATACCTCCGCTATGGCCTTCTGCCTCTGTTCGCGGTGCCCGCGGCCGTGATGACCCTGCGCAGGCCGAGCCGTGCCGTGCTGCTCGCCCCGGCGGCCGGGCCGGCGGTCGTCCCGGTCGCGCTGCTCGCATGCGCCGCGCTGCTGGGCGTCGCGGCCCTCGGCCTCGCGGGAGTCGCGCGGGGCGAGGGCGAACGCATCTGGCTGCCCTGCGCCGCATGGGTGACCGTCGCGGCGGCGCATCGCCCGCCCTGTGGAACGCTGTTCGCACAGGTGGCCACCGCCGTGGCCCTTCAGGACTGGTGAGGTCGCCATGGTGAGTCCGGCGTCGGAGACCGGGCGGATCCTGGTCGTGGACGACGACCCGACGGTTGCCGATGTCGTCGCGCGGTACCTGATGCGTGACGGTCATCGGGTGGAATGCGTGGCCGATGGGGCGCGGGCGTTGGAGCGGGCCCGCGACGACCCGCCCGACCTGGTCGTCCTGGATCTGATGCTGCCCGGGGTGGACGGCCTGGAGGTGTGCCGCAGGCTGCGCGCGGAATCGGCGGTGCCGATCGTCATGCTGACCGCGCTGGGCGAGGAGACCGACCGGCTCGCCGGGTTGGAGATGGGCGCCGACGACTATGTCACCAAGCCGTTCAGCCCGCGCGAGCTGGCGTTGCGGGTGCGGTCGGTGCTGCGCCGCGCGCGCGGCCTGGTCGCCCCCGCCGGTGCCGGCGGCGTGCTGCGCGACGGCGACCTGGCCGTGGACGTCGACGCCCACCACGTCGAACGCGGCGGCGTCCGGCTGGGCCTGACCACCCGCGAGTTCGACCTGCTGGCGTTCCTGATGCGCCACCCCCGGCGCGCCTTCACCCGGCAGGAACTGCTCGACCGGGTGTGGGGCTGGTCGTTCGGCGACTCGTCCACGGTGACCGTCCACGTCCGGCGGCTGCGGGAGAAGATCGAGGACGAACCCACCGCGCCGTCCCGCATCGTCACGGTGTGGGGCGTCGGCTACCGGTACGAACCGGCCGACTCGCCCGTCTCACGGGAGCAGCGATGATCCCTCTGGCCGACCTGTTGTGGGTGTGCTGGTACGCCGCCGTCGCCGCGCTGGGCGTCGCCGCGACCGCGCTCGCGCTGCTGCACCTGCTGCGCGGCCGGTCGATCGCCACGCAGCTCACCGTCGTCGGCGTCGCGACCGTGCTGGCCACCGTCTCCGGCATCGTCGTCATCACGTTCATGATGCTGCTGAACGACCACGACCAGTCGGTGGTGCTGGCGGTCGTCACCGCCTCCGGCGTCATCGCCATGGGCGTGTCGGTGATGCTGGGCCGCCGCCTGGTCGCGGCCAACCGCGTCATGGTCGCGGCCGTCCGCGCCGACCCCTTCCATGCGCCCCGGGTGCGGCTGCCGGCCGAGCTGGCCGAGCTGGCGGGCGAGCTGGACGACGCGTACCGGCGGCTGGGCGAGGCGCACGCCCGTGAGCAGGCCCTGGAGTCCAGCCGCCGCGAGCTGGTCGCCTGGGTCAGCCACGACCTGCGCACTCCGCTCGCCGGGCTGCGCGCCATGGCCGAGGCGCTGGAGGACGAGGTGGTGACCGACACCGGTACCGTCCGCCGCTACCACAACCGCATCCGCGTCGAAGCCGACCGGCTCTCGGAGATGGTGGACGACCTGTTCGAGCTGTCGCGCATCCACGCGGGGGCACTGCGGCTGACGCGCCACCGGGTCGGGCTGGACGACCTGGTCGCCGAAGCGGTCGCGGGTGCGGAGGCGTTGGCGCGGGCCAAGGGTGTCCGGCTGCACGGCGACGTCCGGCACGGCCTGCCCGTCGAGGTGGACGTGGGCGAGATGCAGCGGGCGCTGCGCAACCTCGTGGTCAACGCGATCCGGCACACCCCCGGCGACGGCACCGTCGAGATCACCGGTGACGTCCGCGAGGGGACGGCCTGCGTGACCGTCGCCGACGCCTGCGGCGGCATCCCCGAGGCCGACCTGCCCCGCGTGTTCGACGTGGCGTTCCGCGGGGAGACGGCCCGCACCCCCGGTGGCGGCGCCGGCCTCGGCCTGGCCATCGCGCGCGGCATCGTCGAGGCCCACGCGGGCGACATCGGAGTGAGCAACGCCGGCCCCGGCTGCCGCTTCGTCGTCCGGCTGCCCCTGACGACCTGATCCGCGCGAACTCCGCCATGCCGTCGGCGAACGGCACCTCGGTCTCGAACCCCTGCACGGCCCTGGCCCGTGCGGGGGGCTAGCCGCCGTCGGGGTGGAAGACCGCCCGCACGCACCCGTTCTTTTTGTTCTTGAACATGTCGTAGCCTCGCGGGGCCTCGTCCAGAGACATCTCGTGCGTGGCCAGGTGGCGGGTGCTCAGCTCTCCGGCGGCGATGCGGTCAAGGAGCATGGGGATGTAGCGCTGCCCGTGCTGCTGCGCGCCGCGCAGGGTGAGCCCCTTGTTCATCACGGCGCCCAGCGGGAACTTGTCGACCAGCCCGCCGAACACCCCCAGGACGAACACCGAACCGCCCTTGCGGCAGGCGTGGATGGCCTCCCGCACGGCCGAGGCGCGGTCGGTCTCCAGCCGCAGCGCCTGCTTGGTCTTGTCGTACCAGTGCTGCGGGCCGGGGGAGTGCGCCTCCATGCCGACCGCCTCGATGCACACGTCGGGCCCCCGGCCGCCGGTGCGCTCCCGCAGTTCGGCGCCGACGTCGGTCGCGGTGTAGTCGACGACCTCCGATCCGATGTGCTCGCGCGTCATGGCGAGCCGTTCGGGGATCCGGTCGATCGAGATGACCTGTTCGGCGCCCAGCAGCATCGCGGCGCGGGCCGCCATCTGGCCGACCGCGCCGCAGCCCCACACGGCCACCACGTCTCCCGGGCCCACTCCGCCGAGGTCCGCGCCCATCCAGCCGGTCGGCGCCGCGTCGGAGGCGAACGTGGCGGACACGTCGTCCACCTCGTCCGGTACGGGAAAGGCCCCGTAGTCGGCGAACGGGACCCGTACGTATTCGGCGTGGGCTCCCCTGAAGCCGCCCATGGCATGGGAGTAGCCGAACACGGCTCCGGTCTCGTACCCGTAGGCCGCCTGGGCCAGGCCCGGGTTGGTGTTGCTGTTGTCGCACAACGACCACTGGTCGTTGGCGCAGTGCCAGCAGCGGCCGCAGCCGATGAACGAGCAGACCACGACCCGGTCGCCCACCTTGTGCTGTCGGACGGCCGGGCCCGTTTCGACGACCTCGCCGAGGAACTCGTGGCCGATCACGTCCCCGGCGCGCATCGCGGGAATGTAGCCGCCGATCAGGTGCAGGTCCGACCCGCAGGTGGTGCTGGACCGCACCCTGACGAGCATGTCCTGGTCGTTGCGCATGACCGGTTCGGGCACGTTCTCCACGGCCAGCTTGTTGACGCCCTCCCAGCACAGTGCTTTCACAGCCGTCCCTCCCCTCCGGCACGTCGGATCGCGACATCGAGCACCTTGCCCGCGGGCGACGGGGGATGCGTGGTCGGCGGTGCGTCCGGCAGCAGCACCTCGCCCGTCTCGACCAGCGACTTGGCGTCCCGCAGGGCGGTGCGCACGCGCAGCCGGGGATCGGTGCCCGTGAGGCGGCGGATCTTCCCGGCCGACCGGGGGTCGAGCAGCCGGGCCGCCAGCTCCGTACCGCGTCCACCGGGTGCCGGACGCGTCGTGACCTCGGCGATGTCGCGGATCCGGGCCATCGGCTCGGGTTCGGGGCTCAGCCGCTCGGGCGCGCAGTTCACCGTGACGGCCAGCCACCGGCTCCCGGCGTCCCGCGCACGCTTTCGCCGCGCCAGCCTCCGCCATGCCATGCCCGCACCGACGACGGCCAGCCCCCCGACGGCGACGTTACCTTTCATGATTTCTCCTCTTGGGAGCGGCATGTGGAACCCGCACGCGGACCTGGCCCTCCAGGCGTCGCACGGCCCCGCGTGCTCCTGTCCGCGAAGACGGAACCGTCTACCCGCTGACCCCTTCCCCATCGCCCCCTCACAAACATCGCGCCGCCCCCGCGCGGCCATGGCCCGCACGACCGATGCCGGGCCCGCCGAGGGCGGTGAACCCGGCATCGGCTTCACGGGTGACCGGACCTGGGGTTCTCTCGAACGAGATGGGGCGCTGGCGACGCCCTGCCGTTCAAGGTGACGACCGCGACGACGCACTGAATCTGCGTGCAGTCCGTAATCATGTGGGCGCTATCGCATGAGTGCAGCTTTCAGCGCCGCCGCGCTGCAGGAATCTCACCGGTCGGCACAGCGCTGCCTGAGCTGGGCGCCGACCGTAGTCAGCGCCCTGGCCCTTCCGGCGCCGTCTCCGGTGCACCGGACGGTCGGCATGCCGGTGGCGGGTCATTGCCTTCCGTGCACTCGGACGCATCGGTGGCGGAAGGCGACGGCTTGGCGAACGTCGTCACCCCATTCGCCGCATTGCGTTAGAAAACGCTTATGTCACCGCATTCATCATCACACCGTGATAAATCGCGTCAGAGGGCGATGGAGCGACCCTTACCGAAACTGTCCGAGGCCGGTGTTAGCTTCCTCCGATGATGTTTGCGGCCATTGAACAGAAGCTGCGGGATCAACCCGACGATCCCGCCTTGTGGCTGGCCTACGGGGACCGGCTTCTGGAGCGGGGCGACCCCAGAGGCGCGCTGATCCGGCTCGAACAGCGCCGCGCCCGTGTCGGCCCCGCCGATCGCGATGCCGTGGAGCGCGAGATCGCCGCGCTGGTGCAGGAGCACCAGCGGAGCTGGGACGCGGAGACGCCGCCGGGAGTCACCGTCCTGGCACGCCGGTACGGATTCGCCACGAAGGTCGCCGTCGAATGGTCCGACACCGCGCCCGTGCTGATCGAGCAGGCCCTGCGGGGGACGTTCGTGACCGCGCTGCGCATCGCACCGCCCGCCCACGCCGAGGACGAACATCTGTACTGGGACGAGCACCTCGACGAGGACGGGCAGCCGACGCCGTCCGTCGAGGTCGGCGCCCTCGCGACGCTCGACCTCGGCCGGCTCGTCGAACTCGATCTCTCCTACCTCCGCATCGGCGCGCTCGGCGCCAAGGCCCTCGCCGTTTCGACGTACTTCCGCAGCGAGGCGTCCGCCGGCAACGCCCTCACGATCTCGTCGGCGACGGGGCGGATCGAGGTGCTCGACCTGCGGTACTGCCATGTCGGTGACACCGGCCTGGCGGCCCTCGCCGCGTCCCCGAGCTTCGGCGGTGTCCGCCGCCTGCGCCTCCAACGGAACGCGCTCACCGCCGAGGGTGTGCGTTCGCTGCACCGTTTCGAGGGGCTCACCGAACTCGACCTGCGATACAACCAGATCGGCGAGGAAGGGGCGCAGGCCCTGCTCGCGGCGCCGTTCACCGGATCACTCAGACGGCTGCTGCTGTACCCCGCCGACGTCGGGGACGTCGGCGTGAAGATGCTCGCCTCCGCCCCCCGGCTTTCACCCGCGCTGCGCAGCTATTGGAGGAGTGTGTGAGCGTCGAGCTCCGCGATCGTTTCTTCGCCCTGTCGACCGGCCGGGCCCCCGACGACGAGATCGCCCGGTACCGCGCCCAGGTCGACCAGACCGACACCGAGCCCACCGCGACGCTCGACGGGCTGGCGATCTGCTGGCACCCGACGGCGCGGTTCAAGGCGGTGCGCTTCGTCGACGCCGAGCGCATCGACGCCGGCGTGCGCGAGCTGTTCGCCCGGCCCAGCGAGACCGCGCCGTACCTGGCCGCCGTCTTCGTCGACCCGCGCGAGCTGTCGTTCCGGACGTTCGAGAACATCCTCCCGCTCGACCACCTGTTCGCGGACGCCGGGCTGGCGTTCGAGCTCACCCGGCGCGAGGAGTTCGCGAAGGGCGCCTACTCGTTCTCCCTGCGGCTTCCGGCCTCCGCCCGCGCCCGCCTGGAGGGCCTTGACGCGCTGAACCTCTATGTCCCGCCGCTCAACGCCGCCTCACGCGGCGGTGACCGCTTCATCTTCCACTCGGCACTGCTCGCCGAGGCGCTCACCGCGGCGGTGGCCGAGGCGATGCCGCGCTCGCTGCTCGACGGCTTCTCGCACGTCAATCCCGTGTTCCGGTGCAACCGTTTCGAGCCGGACGACGCCAACTTCCATCGCCACCGCGACACTCCCTACTACGACGCCGCGCGCGGGCACGTCTCCCGCTACACGATCCTGCTGTACCTCACCGGCGGCTCGGGCGCGCCCGTCCTCGACCTCACCGACGGCGGCGCGCTCACGGAGATCGAGCCCTTCACCTGTGTCATCTTCGACCAGCGGTACGAGCACGAGGGCGCGCCCTACCGTGACGGCCGCAAGGTCTTCCTGCGCACCGAACTCGTCTTCACCGATCCGGACGTCGAGCACGATCCCGAGATCGCCGCGTTGTTCAGCAAGGCGTGCTACCTGACCGGCGAAAGCGTCTTCGCACCCGAACTCGCCCGCCACGCCGACGTCTACTACAACGAGGTCGCCGCAGCGCACTGGAACGGAGGCCTCGCCCCCGGCGCCGGCCGCGTCCCCTTCGTCCACAAGCGGTTCCGCGGCGTGCACTTCGTCGCCAACGGCTACGACTTCTGGTTCGCCAAGAGCGACGAACTGTCGCTCGCCGAGTGCGCCGCGATCACGCTTCTGGACTACTTCAACTGCAGGCTGGGCGACACCGCGTTCCGCGCCCTGTGCGACTCCGAGGTGATCGAGGCGGACGACACCGCCTGGATCCCGGCGTTCCTCAAGGACAGGCGCGGTGAGTCGCCGGTCGTGCCGTTCGACAAGTCCATGCTGTTCCCCGAGCCGGAGGAGCCCGCCACCGGCGAGCTGCCCGACTGTGCCTGCGGGCTGTGCGACGGCGGCATGCTCGGCCCCCATTTCGACACCACGCGCAACGCCGACATCATCAAGCACTACACGCGCGCACAGGACGCCGCGAAGGCGGAGATCCTGCCCGCGCCCATCCTCATGCTCGGCGAGGACGTCCTTCTTGATCCGGACATGTTCGTCGTCGAGGGCAACCGCATCCACGTACTCGGCAAGAAATCGCTGACGCCGGTGAACTTCGCCTCCTGCCAGGGCGGTCCCTCCTTTCCCTCGGCTGAGACCTTCATCGACACAGCCGGCACCGTCGGCGTGGCGCACTTCCTCGTCCCGCCGATCCTGTTCGCCGAGTCCGCCGGCTGCTACCACCTGAAGTTCGACTTCTTCCGCAACTCCTGGATGGTGGGCCACGAGCAGTCCACCGTGTCCGTCCCGATGATCCGCCCGTTCGACTCCGACGACATCGACTGGGACTGGGAGGACTACGACGAAGAAGACGAGGACGAGGACGAGGACTACGACGACGAGGACGACGACTAGAGGCGACCAGGCCCGGTTGTCTCACCCGCGGCCGGACGCGGACAGTTCCGCCATCCGGGCCAGGGCGGCTATCCAGAAGCGCTGCCGTTCCGGGGTCTGCCCCACCAGATAGGTGGCCCGCAGCTTCGGCGGCAGGTACGGCAGCAGCCGCGCCACCACGTCGAGATGCCTTTCCAATTGCGACACCTCGGCGTTGGAGAACACCTGGTGGACCAGGTCGGTGTCGTTGGTGCCCTCCTCGGCCGTCTCCGCGGCGGCCGACAGCCGGGCCTCCCAGCTCGGGCAGTCGTCGGCGAGCTCGGCCAGGCCGATCCGCGGGCGGTCGGCCAGGCGGGCCTCCAGCGCGGACAGCGGCACCGGGGCGTACTCGCCGTCGCCGAGGTAGATCAGGGCCGGCTCCAACGGCATGTCCGCCCGGTGCAGCTTGATCAGCCGCTCCAGGGTGCGCTTGGTGATCCAGTTCCGGCCCTCGTCGTCGATGTCGTTCTTCCACCACTCCAGGACCGTCTCGGCCGTCTCACCGTAGGTCGATATCAGCCACTCGTTGGCCGGGATGTCCTCCGGCTGCACCTCGTAGCTGATCGTGAACCGGCTGGCCTGTGCCACGTTGTTGCTCGCGACCAGCATCTTGCGGCCCAGGTGGTAGGGCGGGTTCTGCAACGCCACCTGCGCCCGCAGGTTCGGCAGCGGGCGTCCGGCGAGCGTCCACTCCTGGGTGATCTCCATCAGCTTGGCGAAGGTCGCCTTGTCCTTCGGCCGGTTGTACTCGTCCCAGATCAGCACCTTCGGCTCCGGGGAGAGCAGCGACCGGGCGAGCATGGCCTCCAGCGCCCCGTCCGGAGTGGGCACCGGCACGCACAGATCCTCCACATTGGTCACCGGCAGCGAGAAGTAGACCGGTTCACGGCCGGTCTCCTCCCGCGCGATCTGCTTGGTGATCTCCGTCTTGCCGCACCCCGGCGGCCCCTGCAGCAGGACCGCCCAGCGGTGGGTCATCGCGGCCCGGAGAATGCGGCGGACCGGGTCGGGCACGGTGGCCGGGTTGCTCGCCCCCACCGCCGCGGCGATGCCGTCGAGCACTTCCCTGGTGCGGTCCCGCCCCGGCTCGCCGTTCGTACCCTGCTCGGTCAGCGCCAGCCGGCGGCCGTTGTGCAACGGCAGCCCCCAGACCAGCGGAAACCCGGCGCGGGCGCAGTCGAGTACGTGCTGCAGGGTGCGCGGCGAGAGCAGGTGGCGCAGATGCGGGCTGAGGGCGGCCCACAACCGGAACACCTCACGCAGATCCCAGTCGGGATACCGCTCGGCCAACGCGAGCCGCCACGCGGTGTCGTTGGCGGTCAGCCGGATGGTGACCATCCGGTCCAGAATCGCCAGGTCGGAGCGGCGCACGCCGGTCTCGGCCAGCGACTCGTTGTCGGTGAGGAACACCCCGACGCAGCCCAGCTCGCGCAGGTCGTGCTCGCCCAGCGTCCAGTCGCAGGCGATCTGCATGAGCTGCGACTGCACCGTGGTGCCGGCCTGCAGCGAGTCGTCGATGAGCAGCACGAACGGCCGGCCCGGGACGAGCTGCCGCATGATGAGCTGGCGGAGCACCAGTTCTCCGCTGCGGTCGTCGCGTACGGGGGCGTTGATCAGCAGGTCGTCCGGGGCGAGGTTGGCCGCGGGCAGGACCACCAGGACGGTGTCGGGAAACCGCTGCGGAATGTACGACACGAACGTGGACGTCTTGCCGATGCCGTGCTCGCCGAAGATCTGCCCGGTCTGGCCGGTGGCGATCATCGCGTCGATGAACTTCTCGAGCTTGGCGGTGGGGCCGTCCTGCGGCGGATCCGGATAGGTGGCCGTGGCCTTCCACCGCCGCGGCTTCCCGCCTTGGCCGGGCCGGGCGTTCGGCGTGGTCGTTGGATCCACTCGGGACGGTTCCGCAGCGGCCACTACTGGATTCTCCTCGGTCATCGTCCGGAGGTGACGCGGTGGCAGGCCATCGGGGGATCATGCCGTTCCGGCCAGTCATCGCCGCCGTCGGTGATCAGCCATATCCATCGGTCGGGATCGGCGGGGGTGACGTGGGGCGCGTACCCGTCGGTCACCATGATGATCGCGTCGGGTTCCGCCTCGAACCGTTTGCCGTCGACCTCCAGCCGGCCCTCGGCGTAGTCGACGACGTTCTGGAAGTCGGTGCCGCCCCCGCCCGTCACCCGCTCCCCGGGGACGAACGGCCTGACCACGCCGTCGAAGCTGAGCCAGTGGCTCTCCACCCCGTCGGTCCGCCCGACCAGGGTGGTCAGCCAGTCGACCACGGAGTCGGGCATCGACCCCGACGTGTCGAACGCGATGAGCACCACCTTCGTCCGCTCCGGCCCGCGCCGGGCCAGCATCGGGTCATGGCCCAGCGCCAGCATGATCGCGCCGTGCTTCTTCGGGTAGACCAGCCGGTCGCTCTCGGCCAGCTTCGAGGCGAGCACGTCGGTCAACCACCGCTGCCACCAGTCGACCCGGCGGGTCTGCGGGGTCGTGCCGCGCAGTTTGTCCAGGCCCAGGCCGCCCCACAGCCGGTTCAGCCGTTCCCCGCCGTCGGCCGTGCGGTCGGCCAGATCGAGCAACTCCTCGCGCGCCGCCGCACCACCGCGCAGCGCGGCCTGCATCACCTCGCGCAGCACCTCGTCGCCCAGCCGCTCCACGGTCTCGGCGTCCAGCGGGACGTCCCCGCGACCGGCCCGGCCGGCATCCCGCTCGCGGCCGCCGCTCCCGTCGCCGTCCCCGCTCGCGTGTATGCAGTACGCCGGAACGGGCTCGTCGAACGCCTTCATCCGGCGCAACTCGCCGTACACGGTGAGATCTGTGTGGATGAACTCGTCGTACGGCAGCGCGGACAGCCCCTGCCGCCGCAGATCTTCGCGGTACGCCTGGTAGACCAGCTCTGGATCGACCCCGACCGGCTCTCGCAGCCCCTCGCCTTTGCCGTCGCCGTCGGCGCCCCCGCCGCCGGACCGCGCGCGTGCCGGAATCGTGGGCAGGGTGGACCGTCCCAACCGGCGCAGGGCGACGTGGTTGATGACCACCTCGGCGGCCAGCGTGAACGCCGGATCGGTGCGCAGCTCCTCGTCCACGTAGAGGTGCCGGTGCATCAGATGCCGGGCCTCGTGGAACAGCACGAACTTGACGCCGTCGAAGTCCAGCTCCACGAAGAAGCAGGGGTTGTAGAGCAGGGCGCAGCTGCCGTCGCCGGTGGCCACCACCGCGGCGGTGGGGATCGCGGTCGTGGGGATGTGGTGATGGCACTTGGCGTACAGCCAGGACGCCACCACGCTCTGCCCGACACCGAAGTCCAGCAGCGCGGCCTCCTTGCGCCGCCGGGCCTCCTCCACGACCTCCGGGTCGGCCGGCTCCTCCGCCAGCAGCCGACGCAGGTCCGACAGACGGGGCACGGCGGCAGGGCGACGATGGCCCGGGCGGACACGCCCGGCGCCGACCGGATGGTGATCCGCCGCACCGAGGCTCCCGGCGGTGCCATGGCTCATCAGCGCCCTCTCGACTGTGGAGACCGGCTCAGGAAGCGCCCCGGCAAAGCCCGGCGGTATCCGAAGCAAGGCCCCCATGCCTCCAGATTTCCCTTGACCAGGGCGAGTGCGTCGTCACACCGCTTCCACGCACCCGGTGCGCTTCCGCTGCGACTCACCCCGTACCACCCGCAGGCAAGATAACGAGCCGCTACGACAAATACGCCGACGACCGACTCCAGCACCCGCCACGGCACTTCACAGCGCCGGCAGGCACCCGGTGCGGTAAGGCTCCCGTGGGTTCTCTTCAACGGAAGGGCAAAGCACTGCCGGCCCCTGGGGCGGCGTCGCGACGACACCGGTCGAAGCCTGACCGAAGGTCGCGAGCCGGCCCCCCCAGATGTCGTTGCTGTCGGCGCCTGGGCGAGGACGGTTCTTCCTGACGCCATCGGCATCAGAGGCCGCCGACACCCCCGGAGACGTGGAGAACCGCATGCGAGGACCTGGGAGAGCCGGAAGTGCCGCGCTGGACGCACCGGTGCGCGACGAGCTGGAGCCCGTCCAAGACCGGGGCGTGGACCTGCCGGATGAACACGCGCTCCACCGGATGCTGGATTCCGGCCGTGACGGCTACTGGGCCCTGGTGACCGTCCACGTGGAGCAGCCGGCGGAACTCGACGGCGAGCGGGCCGGGACGGTGCTGCGGACCCTCGTCGGCCGTCTCGGCGAAATCCTCAACAGCGAGGCGACGGTCTACCGGACGCGCGACGGGCTCGCCGTGCTCGCGGGCCCCGGCGACGACCTGTACGAGCTGCGGCACGGCATGCGCCTGCTGAAGAAGGCCGTCGTCCGGGCGGTCACCGAACCGGAGCCTGCGCACACCGGCGTCCCGCCGCTGTCCTTCAGCTTCAAGGCGGCCGCCGACGAGCTGTCGCGGCTGCGTCCGGGCGGCGCCGCGGCGCGCCGCCGCGGGCCGGCGAAGGTCTGAGGCGGCCACAACGGGCACAGGACCAGCCGGCCTCCGGAAGGGGGCCGGCTGGTCCGTCGGCTGCTCCGCCGGTCAGGCGGTCGGCTGGGAGGTTCCCGAGTGCAACAGGCGCACCTCCACCTGGCCGGGGGCCGCCAGGCCGGGCAGGTCGGCGGTTGCGGTGCGCAGGGCCGGCGACGGTGACGTGCCCGAGGCCGCGCCCACCAGGGCGTCGGCGCGCATGTAGCCGCCGCCCGCCACCTTCGCCACCGTCGGCGACGGCGCTAGTTCAGCATCCAGAAGGCTCCGGGAAGATCCTGCTTGCTCGGATCCGACACCATCCAGTAGCGGCCCAGTGGGGTCTTCGCCGTGACGAGGAGGTCCAGGAACGCGCCGCCGTCGGCGCCGCCCGTCACCCGGTAGGCGGAATGGAAGCGCATCGTGCTCATCCCCGTCGGGTCGTGATACAGGTAGAACATCGTGGGCTTTCCTGAGGAAAGACCGCCGAACGCGAACTTCAGCCGGTCGATGTGAGCGCGCTGGATTCCCGTGTTGTCCGGATCTTGCGAGATCAGCAATATGCGGGGCTTGGTGGCGGTTTTCGCATTGACTTCGCGGGTGACGGTCCGGCCGTCCTGGCGTGCCGTGATGGTGTACCTCCCCACTTCGTTCCCGGGGAGAAAGCGAAGGGCGACCTTTGGCGATTCGCCGTTCTGTGGTACAGCGTCTGCCTTGTGGACGACCTTCCCGGAAGGTGCCGTCAATGTGACGGAGACCGACCTTCCGGGAGTCATGCCGCCCACGCAGACGGACACGACTTCCGGGACCTGTATGGCAATGGAGGTGTTTGTATCGATCTGGTCCGCCTCGCGAAAGTCGTCTTCGAGGTCGGTCCACAGGAGGGGCTCGTCGGTCGCAGGACATGGATCGCCGCCTCCCGCCACCGGCATTTCCAGTTGTTCGACCAGACCGGCCGGGCGCTGCTGCGGGTCCGCCAGTACGGCCTCGCCGCGCGGCACCCCACCCGGCGTGGCGGACGTCGGGACCGGGTGGCGCACCGGCGGAGGGTTCTCTGGCGCATCATTTCCCCCACAAGCGACGACGGCCCCCAGCAGTACCAGCACGATCGCGGCGGTTCCTGCAGAAGATCGCATATGTCGCCCTTTCGCTCGCATGGTCAACAGATGCAGCCGGAGGCATTCTGGTACACGGCCGGCTCGTATATATCTGGTTGACAGTAACCGGCCAGTGCGGATGATCAGGAGCCACCGCTATGGAGTCAGCCGGCGGGGAGACGGAGAGCCGATCGGAGGAGCCCGCGCAGACCGAACGGCCGAGCCGCTGGAAGCGTCTCTGGAAGGTGGTCGTCGGCGTGGCCGCCGTGTTCGCTCCGCTGTACGGCCTGTTGACCGCGACGGTGGGCTTCACCGTCGACTTTCCGGCAGTTGCCAGTAAGCTCCCCTGGGTCGACCCTCCGCCCCTCAATGGCGCCGTGAACATCGTCGTCCCCGAGATCGCGCTCGACACCGAGAAGAAGACCGAAAGAGATGAAAAGGTCGCCCGGAAACTGACGGACGCGCTTTTCGCGGGCGTCCAGGAGGAGCTCGGCAAGGCAGGGCGCATCGAGGTGGGGCATGCGAAAAACCGCGACGTCAGCGTCTACCGCACCGAGGACGCCCGCACCGAGCGACTGCGCAAGGATCTCGCCTCCCGCGGCGGGCACATAGCGATCTCCGGGACGCTGGTCCCCGGAACCGTGGACCGGCTCCGCGTCGAGGTTTACCTGGACCGCAACAGGCTCGACGAGGCCTATCAGCTCGGAGGGCTGCAGAAACTGTCCGTCGAGGAGTTCGGTGACGTGTCGCTGAACCCCGCCGCCCAGGGACACGCACAGGACCTCCTGGTCCGCAAGGCGCGGCTGTACACACAGCTCATCGTGGCGGTCGGCTGGTACGGGACGGGAGGCACCCAGGGCCTGGTGCGAAGTCTGCGGAGCACGCAGGCGTTGCTGCCGAAGTTCACCGAGCCCGCCGAGAAGGCCTTCGGCTGGCTGCTGATCGGCAACACCGAGGCGCGGCTGAAACGGCAGGACGAGGCCGTACGCGCCTACCGCAAGGCGCTGGCGGTCGACCCCGGCTCCATCCGCGCCAAGCTCGGGCTGGCCGAGATCGACTACCTGCGGGCGGGCGGTTCGTTCAGCGAGGGCATGTGCACCCCGGCGGTCTCCCGGCTGGCGACGTTGCGGCGGCTGGAACGGAAATACCTGAACGTCCGCGCGGATCTCGATGACGACCGGCACGACCTGCGCCCCAGGGTCGAGTTCGCGCTGGCGAGGACGCGTCTGTGCATTCTGCTGGTGCGCGGCAGAGGCTCGATAGGCGAGATCGAGGACGGCTTCCGGGCCGCGGCGGCCGCTCTCGAGCAGGACAGCCGCAAGACCTGGCTGCGCATGCTCACCGCCGACTCCTACGCGATGCTCGGCGCCACCAGCCTTCTACGGCTCCGCGACCGCGATCCCGACCCCGTGACGGCTGCCCGCTACTACGAGGCCGCCGCGAAGACGACCCCCGACGAACGGCGACGAACCATCTACGACCGACGACGAAAGCAACTGACCTCCCGCCACTGAACGATGACCGAACTCGGGGACAGCCCATCCCGCCCTGTGCTCAAGAGCGATGCGTCTGGAACGGCAGCCGCCCCAGCGCTTGGGCTACGAAGCACGCCACGTACCCGGCGAACAGGTGGTACAGGAAGGGAGAGAACTCCTCGCGGACCTGCCCGTGCACGGGCAGCACGGCGTGGGCGGCAGCGGCGGTGTCGCCACGGCTGGTGACGGCGACGACCCGACGCCCCAGCTCGTGAGCCCGCGCGATGACTTCGGTGGCCTTGTCACGCGAGCGGCCGGGCGGGGCGATGACGAACACGGGCATGTCGTCGGGGTAGGCGAGCCGTTCGACGTGGCCCCACTCCTCCAGGTCCTGTCCGACGGCGAAGACGCCCGCTCCCTCCACCATCTTGGCGGCGGCGAACAGCGCGGTGCCGTAGGAGGGGCCGCTGCCCAGCATCACCATCACCGGGGCGTCCGCGACCAGGTCCGCCACCCGCCGGCACTCCCGTTTGATCGCCTTGGCGGTGGCGTCCACATGGTCGGCGAGTACGACCAGTTCCTCGCGCAGAGCGTCGGCATCCCGGGCCGCATCGCGCGTGATGTCCGGACGGGGCGCCCGGCCCAGCTGCAGCGCGATCAGCAGCAGGCCGAGCAGGCTCGCCTGGTAGGTCCGGATCCCGGGGGACGGCTCGGTGTCGGGCAGGTCGACCAGCAGCGTACGGTCGGCCACCCGCGTCAGCGGGCTGCCGGGCCTCCCGGTCACCGCCACCGTCAGCGCGCCGTACCGGCGAGCGGCACGCAGGGCCTCGACGACACGCTCCGTCCCGCCCGAAGCGGAGATCGCGATCACCAGTACCCGTCCCGGCGCGGCCGGCCGCATCCACTCGGCCCCGTAATGCGCGAACCGCATGGCGCTCAACGGCTCGCACACGACCCCGCCGATCGACTCGAAGGCCATCTCGGTGGCGCAGGTGGCATGGTAGGAGTCACCGTCCCCGGTCAGGTAGACCCGCTCGACCCGAGCCCACCCCGCCGCGTCCAGCAGGCCGCGGGCCCGCTCATCGAACCGGCCCGTCAACGCGCGTATGTCCCCCGCCAGCGCGTCGACCTGCCGGACCATCACCTCCGCCTCCACCCGCACACCTCCCGAATCGGGGCCGTCGTTCTTCAGGTCTCCAGGGAGCGGACGATGTCCACGTACTCCTTGACCCGCTCGACGTCGATCCGGCCGCCCCAGCCGCCGACCTCCAGACAGGTGCCCACGAACGCCCCGTCGGCCGCAGCCAGCAGCCGCGCGGCGTTGTCGTGGTCGGTGTATCCGGCCAGGATGACCGGCAGGTCCGGTGCCGCCCTGCGAACCGAGGCGACCATCTCCAGGGTGGTGTCCTCGTCGGGGTGGCCGAGCGCCACCGCGTCCGCCCCCACCTGCATGGCCGCGCGCGCGACCTCCCCGGTCGGTCTGGGCTCGCCGAACCACTTGAAGTGCATCGAGTCCACGTCGGCGATGACCTTGATCTGCTGAGCGTTGATCTTCCGCCGGTACTCCGCCACCGCCAGCGGGTCGGCCTGCACCAGACCGTGCGTGGTCAACGTCGCGCCCACCAGAGCGCCGGCGCGGATGTAGCCGCCGCCCGCCACCTTCGCCACCGCCAGCGACGCCTTCAGCGCGTTGCGCATCAGCTGCACCCCGACCTGGAACTCCGGCCGCGTGGCGGCCACGATGGCCGAGGTGATCAGCCCGATCGCCGTCGTCCGCGCAGGGTCGGAGTCCTCACCGGCGCTGTAGACGCGGTCCACCGTCTGCACCAGGCACCCGTCCGCCCCGCCCTCGTCCAAGGCCCGCGCCGACTCCACCGCCACGTCGAGGATCTCCGGAAAGCTGCCCTCCTCGTACAGCGGGGTCCCGGGCAGCGGCCGCAGATGAACCATCCCCAGCACGACCTTGCGGCGGCCGAGCGTGTCGAAAACGCGCATCGATCACCCTTCTCCGTCGGCGGCCCAAACGACCAGTCGGATGGGGAGCGGCATGGGCATCGTAGATTCGCCCACGGCAGCCGACGCAAGCTTCTACCAGACCAGATCCGGCCTCGAACCACCCGCCGATCGTCCTTCCGCTGGGCGACTTTCCGCAGAAGGAGGGCGACCTCAAGGGGACGGCCCAGACGTTGAGCCAAGCCCGGGTAGGTCAGCAGGCGTGATGCCGCACTGACGTAGTAGGAGATCCGATCGTGGTGGGCGGACCCGTCGAACGATTTCGGCAAGAGACGGGGCCGGCCCGGCGATGGTACCGGGGGGGTGGGTGGGGCGCCTTTGAACCCGCCACATCGACGCGATAGCCGCCGGCCACGGCGCCGAACCGGCTTGAGCGATACCGCCGGATCACCCTCACCCCTGCGGCACCCGTTGAACGCCTGTGCACCACCGCGGCGCCTCTGAGACCCCGCGATGCGCTCAGCCGACGCACGCGGCGCCACCACACGCGTATGGCTGCCGTATAGCTGGTGATGGCGTGCACGCGGAGGGCCAGGAACTTGGTGATGGTGCCGGAGACCTGCGAGCGGCCCTGGTGACGTCGGGACCGGCACGGGGTAGGACGCACCCCGGGGTTCATGATGACCGGACGCTCTTCGGGGGCGCGCGAAGAGGAAAGCTTTGCCCAGGCTGGTACCGGCCGGGTGGAGGCGTTCAGCGACGCAGTGTTCGCCATCGCGATGACGATCCTGGCTTTGGAGATGCGCACCCCGCGACACTCCAGCGGCCAATTGCTACCCGCACTGTGGCACCAGTGGCCCGCCTACCTGGGGTTCGTCACCTCGTTCGCCTACATCGGGGTGATCTGGCTGAACCACCATCAGGCGTTCACGCGCATCCGCACCGTCGACCGCGGTCTGCACGCGGCCAATCTCACCCTGCTGCTGACGACCGCTGCGCTGGCCTTCCCCACCGCGGTCGTCTCCGATGCCGTGCAGTCCGACCTCGTCGGCGCGGACGCCCGAACCGCCGTCGTCCTGTACGCGCTCATTGCAGCGGCCATGTGCGCGAGCTGGCTGTGGATTTACATTCATCTGGCCCATCATCCCGTCCTACTCTCGGATCGAGATCATGGACGTTACATCCGTCACGGCGTACTTCGCTCCTTCTCCGGTGTCATCGGTTACGCATTGGGCGGCGCACTGGGCTGGTTCGCACATCCGGCCATCGCGCTAGGTGTGTTTCTGCTGCTGCCGTGCTTTTATTTCGTCACCAGCGAAGGGTTGCCCCGCGTAGGCCGCCAAAGCCCGTGAGCAGGCTTGCGCGGCTCACGCAACCAGGAAGCCGTCCAAACTGGCACAGGGCGGCAACACCCTGCGGCACACCCGGTCCGGCGAAGACGGCGGTTGGTTCGGGGTGGAGTTGGTGTACGAGGATCCGGTCTACGTCGCCGTGACCGACATGGGAGGGGGCGCTGTTCCTTCCGTCCGCGTCCCCTCAGAGGAGCTACTGGAACACGCAGGGGGCTGTACGCCCTGTCGCAGCTCGCGCTCTCTCTGGGCATACACGGCAGCCCGGCCCTTGGACACACGGTGTGGGTCGACCTTGACCTGCACCAATCCAGGGAAGCCCCACTGGCGATCGGTGTATCTCTGGCCTCATAAGGGGCACTGGACGGGTTCCCTGACGATTACGCGCTCGACAGCAAGATCGTGCAGCCCAAGGGGTGAATCTGCGCGAGTAGGAAGGTGTACCTGTAGCGTCGGCTCGGGTTGACGATGATCATTGTCTTGACGAACGGGCCTACGCCCGCCCCTCCACCTTTGAGACCGAACGCCGCGTCGCGCTCGCGCTCTGGCTGCACATCCATAACCATCACCGCTGCCACACCGCGCTGGCGGTCTTCCACCCGCCGGCCGCGTTCCCAACCTCGCCGGACAGAGCAACTAACGGTGGGGTGGGAGGCTGCGGATCTGGATGGTTGCGGGGAGGTGGTCCGTTTCCAGGGCGCTGCGAAGTCGGGCCACTGCGTGCTGGATGCGAAGACGGGCGTCCGTCGGGTCCGTGTCGGTGCGGAGGGTGACGACGAGAGTGAGCTGGGGGGTGGTGGGAGCGCCGGTGAGTGTGGCGTGGGCCCGGTGGATGTGAGGGCTGCTGGTCAGGTCATCTTCGAGTGCGTGGGTGGCGGCTTGGGCGGGCAGGTGGGTGGCGCCGTGGCGGGGGTCGGGCTCCAGGCTGACGTGGCGCACGGTCTGGGTGCGGGTTTGGGCGGCCAACCAGCCCAGCGCCAGTAGTGCGATCACCGCGGAGGCGACCGCCAGGGCGGGCCAGAACCACCAGTGGTCGGCGGCGAAGCGGCGGGTCGGTTCACCGAGGACGAGCCCGTGGCCTTCTCCGAGCAGGCGGGGGCTGAGGTCCAGGGCGCGGGCGAGCGCGGTTCCGCCGACCGCGGTCAATATGAGTCCGAGCAGGGCCAGGCCGAGGCGGTTGGTGCGGCCGGTGCGGCGGGTCATCGTCCTTCCTCCGTCCCTCTCCGGCCGTGTCAGTCTTCCCGGCGGCGGACGGTGGCGCGGACGCGCAGGGGCCGCAGCGGCGCCAGTTCCTGCAGCCGGGCGGTGACGGCGTCGGTCATCTGGGCGGCGAGCCCGCTGGGGTCGCGCAGCGGGCTGGTGGCGCGGACGCGGATCCGGCGGCGGCCCACCCGTATACGAGCGCGGGCCACGCCGTCGATGCCGGTGGCAGCGGCGGTCAGCTGGCGCCGAAGCGCGGTGCGGGTGATGCCGATCACCGTCTGCCGGTCGGGGGAGTCCAGGGCGATCACGCGGGGACGGCCTGGCTTCACCGCGGGGACGATCGCCGTGACCCCGAGAACGCACAGGATGACGGCCGCGGTGACGGCGAGAGGATCGTCGAAGCGGGTGTCGCGGCCGAGGCGGGCAAGCCACCCCACCGGCAGCACGTTCGCCTGCCGGTCCAGCAGCGCCGCGACCACCTCGATGAAGGTCAGGACGGCGGCGGCGCCCAGCAGGACGGCGGCCACGGTCGCGGGCAGGACCCGGCGGCGCCGGAACGCGCGTGCCGACGCCCGCCGCTGTTCTCGCTGCCCCGCTCGGTCTGCCGCGGGCGGCGGCGGTGACCCCGCGGCATGAGGCCCCGAACCCGTGATGGTTGCATCCGGGGTGCTCACAGCACTCGCCTCGGCTGCTGTTCAGGGCTGGGAAGGCTGGCGATGTCGATGTCGACCTGGCGGACATCAAGACCGGTCAGCTCACCGACACGGGTGGTCACGTGCTCGCGTACTCGGCGGGTCACCTGCCGGATCGGCGCCGGGTAGGGCACCGACAGGGTCACCTTCACGATGGCCAGGTGCCCGTCGACGTGTGCGGTGACCCGCGCGGCGGTGTGGGCGGTGTCGCGTCCCAGCGGTATGCCGAGCAGACGTGGTGCGGCACCGCCCACCTGGGCCGTCTCGGTGACCGCGCGGGCGGCTATCCGTTCCAGAACCCGGTCGGCGATCTGGGTCTGGCCCCGGCTTTCCGGCGGCCCCAGGACCGATGGCGCCACGGACGACACCGCGACCGTGCCGGCGCCCGGCTCCGCACGGCCACCGCCCGGTGCCGTCGCGGCCCTGTCGGCGCTGCTGCCGGTGCCGGCATGAGGGTTCATTGGCGCCTCCGGGCGCCCAGCAGATCGCCGAGGTGCAGCTCCCCGGTCAGTGCCCGGCCAGCCAGGAACCCGATCGCGCCGAGGACGAGAACGATCAGGAACGCGGTGAAGCCGCCGAATGCCCCGGCGAACCCCAGCGCGGTCCCGAACGCCAGCCCGATCGCCGGCCACCACCGCATCTCATCCATCTCGCTCACCTATCCGCCTGTGTGAGAGCGCCTGTGTCAGAGCACGCGCCGGTTCGACCGGCGCCGGCGGCGCCACCACCGCGCGACCTGCCACAGCCCGCCACGGCTGCGGAACACGCCCACCTGGACCTGGTGACCGGGCGGGGACATCGGAGGCGCGATCCGGGCCCTCCAGTGGGCCAGACCCGCAATGAACTCCTCCACATCCCCGCCCAGGTCTGGGTGATGGGCACGGACCCACGCGCGGTACGCCGACCGCAGATGCTCATCCCGCTCATTCCACTCATTGCGCACCGACGCGATCACTTTCCGCAGCGCCCCCACCCGAACCGCCACCGGCTGCGGTGTCGGGGGCGTGGTCGTCGTCGATCTGGATGTCGTCGATGTGCACGTCCAGCCGCAACCCGGGTACCAGTGACGCAACCGCAGCCCGCACCTGCGCGGCGACCTCGGACAACGGTGGTCCGTACCGGGCGATCACGGCGATCTGCACGTCGGTGTCGCGGATCGCCACCCCAGCCACTATGCGTCCCGGCAGGTACGTGGCCACCGGCCCGGCCGCCAAGGCGGCCACCGCCGGGCAACCGGCGACCGCGCCGGCGATCCGGTCCGCGAGGAGCCCCACCCGATCCGCATCCCGGCTGCTGAGAGGAGGGCTCATTGAACGCGCGGCTCCTGGGTCGGCTCGGCCTCATCGCCGGGCAGATGGATGTCACCGACGATGATGTTCACCTCGGTGACCTCCAAGCCGCACATCTTCTCCACCGCGGCGACCACGTTGCGGCGGACACCCGCGGCCAGATCGGGGATGGAAACCCCGTACTCGGCGATCAGGTCCAGGTCGACCGCGGCCTGCCGTTCGCCCACCTCCACCACGACGCCCTGGGTGACGCCCGGGCCGCTGATTCCAGGCAGGCGCTCACGCATCGTGCCGAACGCCCGGGCCATCCCGGCACCCATGGCGTGCACTCCGGGCACATCACGGGCGGCCATCCCCACGATCTTGGCCACCACCGTGTCCGCTATGGATGTCTTGCCGTGCTCGGTCACCAACTCCGCCCCGCGCGTCGTCGCCGGCCGGGACGTCGGCGGGGTGGCGCCGGACTCTTCGGCCGCGCCCGCTGCATCGGGCCGCGCAGCCGCGACCTTCTCGATCATCTAACGCTCACCCCCGCGTTTCCTCTCGACTTCTGGTCGTACCTGCCATCTCGTGCCTTACTGCCAACAGCAGGCACCGGTATTGCCAAAAGTGGACATTACGGCCGGGCAATCTTCACCTGGCCCGTCCACGAAAACCCGCGGTGGCCCACTCTCAGGTGGTCGTTCGGGTCGCGCATCCCGTCCCACTGGCCGAGCAGGACGTCGTGCCCGATCTCCACTTCTCAGCCGGGCACGCGACGGCACGACCCCGGCGACCGGCGCGATCACAAGCGTGGCCGCCGACGGCAGGGGGCCGTGCAGGCCGAGGAAGGTCCCTGCCCCCTGCCGGCGTACGCAGCGGGGGCACGCTACGTGTCCGAGCGCGTCACCAGAACCGTATTTCTGCGGCGGAGATCACCAAGAAGCTGGTTGAGCCTGCGATCGCGGGCTCGGCCAGTACCGGGCCGCGCTGGACGCCGGGGCCGGCGAGGTCACCGAGTGGATCAACGACGCCAAGCAGAACGCGCGCAGCTTGAGGCCGACCTACGCGGCACCACGCCGCCCGAACCGGTAAGCACCGGCGAGATCGCCGAGCTCCCCGAACGCGTCGGTGACCTGGCCCAGACGGCGGCCACCGCCGGCCCGGACGACAAGGCCGAGCTCTACCGGGAGCTCGGCCTCAGGAAGACGTTCCACCACCAGAACAACTAGTGGAGGCCCGTGTCGTACCGGACCCCCACATGTGCAGCTGGCTTGTGTCCGAGGGGCGTCCAGGCCGGAAACCCCAAACGCCATCACCGTGACCGAGACGCTTGCGTTCGCACCCGCCGCCTGACCACCGCCGCGCGTCCGCCGACATGTGTGCTGGGCGCGGGCCCGTGGGGCGGCCTCACCCACCGCAGCTGGACAGCCCCCAATCGGCGACGCCCCCGCATCCTCATGGAGTTATGGCCAGGTGCCATTCCGAAAGGCACGAAGGTACCCACCTCGGCATTGGCGAAGGAGGACGTCCAGCCTGTCGTGCCGGGTCCTGATCGTGTCCATCAGGGCGTCGATCTCGTTCAGATCGGCCGCGTTCGCCGCCACACCGAGGGCACGCGGGCCCAGCGCGGCGACGGCCTGGTCCACTCGCCGCCGGGTGCGGCCGGTGACGACCACGTGGGCGCCTTCGGCGATGAGGCGGTGCGCGGTGGCCAGGCCCATGCCGCTCGTACCACCGGTGATCAGTGCGGTCCTGCCGGTGAAGCGGGTCATGTGAGTTCTCCGTGAAGCCGGTCGGCGGTGGCCGCCAGCCAGTCGGCACGGGCGTTGCCGAGCAGGTGGTCGCCATGGGGGATGAGCAGGTACTCCCCGCGCGGTGCAAGGCGGGCCAGCGGTTCGCCGTTGGTCACGCCGGGGATGACGTCCTGGCCGCCGTCCACCACCAGCAGCGGGCAGGCGATCCGCGGAGCGAGGGCGGACAGGTCCACCTGGCGGGCGAAGCGGCGGGCCGCCTCCTGTCCGCCGGCACGCTGGACGAGAAGCTCCTGTACGGGGGGTGGCAGGGCGTCCCATTCCAGCCGGAAGGGGCCGCTGACGGTGGCGGCGGCCGCGACGCGCGTGTCGTGGGCAGCGCTCTCCGCGACGTAGTAGCCGCCGAGGCTGAGCCCGACGAGCCCCACGCTTTCGGCCCCTAGCGCGTCGATGACCTGGCCGATGACATGGTGGTAGTCGGCCCGGACGACTGAGGTGGCCGCGAGCACGCCCTGCCCGGGACCGTCCATGGCGAACACCGCCAGGCCCCGGCGTAGAAGGGCCGCGGACATGTCGTGGAACTCCTCCTTACCGGAGTCCAGCCCAGGCACCACGATGACGGTGGCCGCCGCGTCGGCCGCGCCGCGCAGCCAGCCGGCGAAACCCGGCCCCTCGATCCGGCGCGCATCCGGCTCCAGCAGTTCCAGCGCGCGGCCCATGGCGGCGTCCGCCTGGGCCGCGGCGGCCGCCTGCTCACGGTTCGGCCCCAGCGTGGCGAAGTGGAACCAGCGCGCCGCGACTCGGTGGTGCTCGCCCGCCGAGAGCGCGGTGGCCGCCTGCTCGGCGCGGGCCGAGTGCTCGCCCGCGGCACGCATGAAGGCTTGGCCCCATTGGTCCAGGTCGGTCAGCTCGCCGGTGACCCGTTGGTATTCGTGCGGGTCCAGCCCGGCTCCGGTGGCACGTGAGAAGTTGGCGGCGGCGAAGTCGGCGGCGCTCACCGTGACGCTCCGACCGTGAGGACGGCCTTGCCGCGGATGCGGCGTTCCCGCAGGTCGACCAGGACCTCCGCAGTCCGGCTCCAGTCGGCGGTACATCCGATCTCCGGGTGCAGCCGCCCATCGGCCACCAGGCGCACCAGGCAGGCCAGGTCGGGACCGTACGGGGCGCCCAGGTAGTGGAAATGCCGGATCGTGGCGTTCTGCGGACCGGCGAAGAAGTCGAAGAAGTCCAGCCGCACCGGAGTACGGCTGGCCTGGCCGAACCAGACCAGTATGCCGTGCGCGGCCAGCCTGGCCAGCGCTGCCGGCAGGGCGGTGCCGCCGGTGGACTCCAGCACCACGTCGAACGGGCCATGCGCGTCGGTCACGTCATGCACGACCGCCACCGCCCCGAGCTCCCGAAGGCGGGCGCCCCGCATCGGCGTGGCGCTCACCGCGGTCACCTCGGCCCCCGCCGCCGCGGCCAGCTCGGTCACGTAGTGCCCCACCCCGCCCGACGCGCCGGTCAACAGCACCCGCCTGCCGGTCAGGGCGCCGACCGTGCGGAGCAACCGCAGCGCGGTGATCCCGGCCAACGGCAGAGCGGCCGCCTGGACGGTGGTGATCTCGTCGGGCAGGACGGCGAGGGAGTGAGCGGGCACGGCCACGTACTCCGCCCAGCCACCCATCGGCGGATGGCCCACCACCCGGGTGCCGGCCGGCGGCCCCGATCCGTCGGCGGCGGCCTGCACCACCAGGCCGGCGACGTCCTTGCCGGGCCGCAGGCCGGGATCCGGATCTTCCAGCAGGAACGTTTCTCCTCGGTTCGGCGCGAACGCCTCGACCCTGACCAGCGCCTCGTCCGGGGCGGGTGAGGGCTGGGAGTCCCGGGCGAACTCCACCGGACGCGCAGGATCTCCCGTGGGGATCAGTCTTCGCATGCGGTTAGAGAACCGGCATCCGGGCCGTGCGCTCCAACAACGTACGCGACAGGCCGACAACCATCGGTTGTCGCCTAAGGTGACGGGCGTGGATCTCGACCTGGCACAGGTGCGCGCGTTCGTGCTGGCCGCCGAGGAACTGCACTTCGGCCATGCGGCCGAGGAACTGTCGATCTCCCAGCAGGCGCTGTCCAAACGCATCGCCCGCCTGGAGTCCGCGCTCGGCAGACGCCTGTTCGAACGCGGCGGCCAGGGAGTGCGGCTCACCGATGCCGGGCGGCGGTTCCTCGGTCCGGCCCGGCAGGCGCTGGCCGCCGCGGACCGGGCCGTCGCCGCGGTGCTGGACGTGCACCGCCCCCTGCGGATCGACGTGTGGGGTCACCTGTACGCACCCATGCGCACGCTGGTGCAGGTGGCGGCCCACGAGCCACGGCTGCAGATCGGACACGGCCGCGACCTGCCCTCGGTGGTCACCGCACTGCTGCACGGCGACATCGACGCCGCCTTCGGCCGCGTCCACCCGCCACTGCCCAGGGGGCTGACGCATCGCCTGGTACGGCTGGAACCCGTGGACGTCGTCCTCAACACGAATCATCCACTGGCACACGCGCCGGCGATCCGACCCGAGCAGCTACAGGACAGCGTGCTGTGGACCCCGGGACCGCTCCACCGGCTGGACTTCCTGCACCGCTTCACCGAACGCTTCGGCATCCGCGACCACATCGAGGACCCGAACCTGGGATTGGAGCACTGCCTGACCGACCTGGCGGCCGACCCCCGCCGTTTCTGCCTGCTACCCGCGGACGTGCCCCTGCCGCCCCACCCGGCGGTCCGTCCGGTTCCACTGGTGGACCCGACACCCCTGTACGCCTGGTCGCTGCTTTGGCGAGGCAACGGCGACCATCCGCTGCTGGCAGCCCTGATGAACGCCTTCGACACGGAAGCGCAGCGCAACCGCTGGCTGGAATACGACCCCACCCGCGACTGGCTCCCCGGCCATCACCCCACCGACACGGCCGTACCAGCCCACGCATGACCAGGGCACGTCCACGGGAGGCGCCAAGCGGCCACGGCCCGGCCCGTCAGCCCTCCCCACAACCCCGTCCCCGGGCGAGAGCGCCGCAGCCGTACCTGTCCCTTCACATACGAAGAAGCAGGACAGGGCGGACCTGTCCTGCTTCTTCACGGTGTGTCCGAGGGGGGACTTGAACCCCCATGCCCCGTAAAGGGCACTAGCACCTCAAGCTAGCGCGTCTGCCTATTCCGCCACCCGGACATGCGCGCGGCGCGTCGCCGCAGCGCGTTCACGATACCAAAGGTCCCGACTCGCGGCGAAGTCGATCGCGCGGCACCATGGTCGGGTACGGGACCCCAGGTGCGAAGGTGATCATTGTGGCTGTTCAGCCGACCGCGGAGGACGAGGTCGTCCGGCTCTGCCAGGAGCTGATCCGGATCGACACGAGCAATCCCGGGGACCACTCGGGGCCCGGGGAGCGGGTGGCGGCGGAGTACGTCGCGGAGCAGCTGGCCGAGGTGGGGTTGGAGCCGCGGCTGCTGGAGTCGCATCCGAAGCGGGCCAGCGTCGTCGTGCGGGTCGAGGGGGAGGAGCCCGGGCGGGACGCGCTGTTGCTGCACGGGCATCTTGACGTCGTGCCCGCGCAGAAGGACGACTGGACGCGCGACCCGTTCGGCGGGGAGATCGCGGACGGGTGCGTGTGGGGCCGCGGCGCCGTCGACATGAAGGACATGGACGCGATGATCCTCGCGGTCGTCCGGCAGCGGCTCAGGGAGGGGCGCCGGCCGAAGCGGGATCTGGTGCTGGCGTTCACCGCCGATGAGGAGGCGGGCGGGACGTGGGGCGCCCAGTGGCTGGTCAAGGAGCATCCCGAGCTGTTCGAGGGGTGCACCGAGGCGGTCGGGGAGGTCGGCGGGTTCAGCCTGACCGTGCCGGGGGACCGGCGGATGTACCTGATCGAGACGGCCGAGAAGGGCATCGCCTGGATGCGGCTGACCGCCAAGGGGACGGCCGGGCACGGGTCGATGGTGCATCCCGACAACGCCGTCACGGCGCTGGCGGCCGCGGTCGGGCGGCTGGGGTCGCACGAGTTCCCGATCCGGCTGACCGACACCGTGCGGGCGTTCCTGGAGCGCGCGTGCCTGGCGTACGGGGTGGAGTTCGACCCGGAGCGGCCGGAGCGGAGCCTGGAGAAGATCGGCCCGCTGGCCCGGATGATCGGGGCGACGCTGCGCAACACGCTGAACCCGACGCGGCTGGACGCCGGTTACAAGACGAATGTGATTCCGCAGAAGGCGACGGCCGAGGTCGACGGCCGTTTCCTGCCCGGGTACGAGGACGAGTTCTTCGCGACCGTGGACGAATTGCTCGGACCGGACGTCGAGCGCGACTTCGTGTACCACGACTGGGCGCTGGAGACCGCCTACGAGGGCGCCCTGGTGGCGGCCATGGAGAACGCCCTGACCTCGCAGGACCCCGGGGCGCTGCCCGTCCCGTACTGCCTGAGCGGCGGCACGGACGCCAAGGCGTTCGCCCGGCTGGGCATGCGCTGCTTCGGATTCGCGCCGCTGCGCCTTCCCCCGGATCTGGACTTTTCCGGAATGTTCCACGGCGTGGACGAAAGGGTTCCGGTGGACGGGCTGCGCTTCGGCGTGCGCGTCCTTGACCATTTCCTTGATCACGCCTGAGATTTCTTGGAAAGGTGCTCCGAATTCCGGCGTGAGCGCGCTGCGTGGTGCTAGTGTCACTGCCCGTGAGCTGACGTGCTCTTGACTCCGGTCTGAGGAGGGCCAGTGACGTACGACCCGGTGTGGCAGCGGACGGTCGCCGTCCGGCTGCGCCGTGTCGTCCTCAGCCGGGGGATGCGCCGTCTGCTCGTCGTGACGGGGCTGATGGTCGCCGGGTGGCTGCTCGGCGGCCTGGCCTCGCACGCGGCGCACGCCGACACCACCCCGGTGCTGTCCGGCGGTGAGGCGCCGCGGCTGCGCGGCGTCGTCCGCGACGTGGCCGCGGCGGTCTCCGAGCACGCCGGGAAGGCCGGGGACGCGGTCGCCAAACCCCGGCCGCCGGTCGCCGACGAGCCGCCCGTCAAGATCCTGCCGGTCGGTGACACCACGTCCCCGGCCAGGCCCGGCAAGGCGATCGGTGACGAGACGTCCCGTCCGGTGCCGGTGGGGGCGGGCCGCGCGGAGACGACCGCGCATCCGGCCGCGCAGAAAGCGAAGCGGCGGGCGAGCGTCGTGCGCGGCATGAGGGTCGGGCCGCGGGACGGCGCGGCGCGGCCGGGCGCCGAGATCCGGCGCTCCACGGTTCCCGTCGAGCCGGCGCCGTCGGCTCCCGTCCACGACCACGAGGTCGGGACGCTGTCCGGCACCGCCGGGCCCGTACTGCCCGGCGGCGGGGCACCCGGCGGTCATCTCGGCCGCTGGTCCTGGCCCGCGCCGCCGTCGGACTGGGCGCCGTTGCGCGCGCCCCGCTCGATCCCCGTTGCCGTCCGCACGGCCGTGGACGAGCCGTTCTTCTCACCTGACTGATCATTCTCAGGCTCCGGTCCGCGTCCGGCCGTCTCGTGCCCCCGTGAGGCAAACGAGGCCCGGGCTGGACGGACGGGCCGGAAACGTGCCCCCCGGTTCATGACGCGGTGCGCGCGCAGGAGCGCGGTGCCCGCGGCCGGTAGGCGGAGGCACGTCATCCCCATCGAGATCCGACACGACGTCGGCGTCCGCACACGAAGGTGACGGATGTCGTCCGGCGGGCCATTCCCGGGAGGCCACGGCGCCGGACGGACGTCACGCGCGACCGGTGCGGCCTCAGCGGCGCCCAAGGAAGGCGCCCGCGGATCTCGACCCATCCATCAACCCGAGTCATCTCCCCGAACGGAGCATCATGCGAACGCTGTCCAAAGGCACCGCCGCCCGGGCCGTGCTGCTCACCGCGGGCTTCGTCGCGCTCGGCGCGGGGCCCGTGCTCCCCAGCGGCGCCCTCGCCGACACCACCAGCGGCGCGTCCAGCGTCCTCGGCGGCAACCAGATCAACGCGCCCGTCTCCGCGCCGATCGACGTCAGCGGCAACGCCGCCGCCGTCGCGGGCACCTCGGCCGCCTCGTCCAAGGGGGGCGCGCGCGTCGGCAACGGCACCGGCTCTGGCCAGGCGACGTCCGGCAGGTCCAGCGTCGGCGGCGGCAACCAGGTCAACGCCCCGATCTCCGCGCCGGTCAACGTCTGCGGCAACGCCGTGGCGATCGTCGGGACCGCGCAGGCGTCCTGCAAGGGCGGGTCCACCGCCGCGGGCGGCAACTCCGGCTCCCGTCAGAACACCTCCGGCAGGTCCAGCGTCGGCGGCGGCAACCAGGTCAACGCGCCCGTCTCGGCGCCGGTCAACGTCTGCGGCAACGCGGTGGCGGTCCTGGGCGTGGCCCAGGCGAGCTGCGAGGGTGGCGCCAAGGCGGCCAACGGGGGCGGCGGCGCCGGGCAGAACACCTCCGGCGTGGGCGGCGTCGGGGCCGGCAACCAGGTCAACGCCCCGATCAGCGTGCCCGTCGACGTCTGCGGCAACGCGGTCGGCAACGCGCTGGCCGGCTGCAAGGGCGGCGCGTCCGTCCGCGACGGCGGTTCCGGGTACGGCGGGCAGGGCACGTCCGGCGCGGCGGCGGTGCTGTCGGGCAACCAGGCCAACGCGCCCGTGGCCGCCCCGGTGAGCATCTGCGGCAACGCCACGGCGATCGTCGGGCACACCGGCGCGTTCTGCGACGGCGGTGCGCACACGCGCAACGGCGGCGGCGCCGGGCAGAACACCTCCGGTGCGGGCGGCGTCGGCGCCGGAAACCAGGCCAACGCGCCGGTCAACATCCCGGCCAACGTGTGCGGCAACGCCACCGCGCTCGTGGGGGTCGCGGCCGCCGCCTGCGACGGCACCGCCGCCGTCACCGGCCCGCACGGCTCGGGCGGGAACACCTCCGGGCACGGCTCCGCCGGGGGCGGCAACCAGGTCAACACGCCCGCGGAGGCCCCCGCCCAGGTGTGCGGCAACGCGACCGCCGTCCTCGGTCACCCCGAGCCGGTCTGCCAGGACGACCCGTACGGGTACGGCTACGGCCCCCGTGGCGTCGACCGCCTGCCCGTCTCGGCGCCCGGAAACCTCCTGGACGTGCCGCCCGTCGCCGACGGGAAGAAGGTGCTGACCGGCGCCCCCGTCCACACCCTGCCGGCCCCGGCCGACACCCTCCACGCGGTCAACGGCCCGGCGGTTCCGGCGGGCCCGTCCGCCCTGCCCCCGATCTCTCTCCTCACGCCGGGGTACGGGACGGCCGGGTACGGGGCCACGTCGGCGCTGCCGGTGGACGCGCCCAAGCTGCCCGTCGGCAGGCTCCTGGCCGCGCAGCCGTCGAACGCGCGGGTCGTGCCGGGCGGAGGCGTCCCGGCGCCGGTGTCGCTCGGGCCGGACTCCCTGCCCGGGGTGACCAAGGTCCCCGGCCGGCTGCCCGTCGACCCGAAGCGCGCGCCGATCATCCACCACCACGGCCCGTCCGGCGTGAAGAAGCCGTCGAAGGCGGCGCGCGTCGCCGCCCAGCCGGGGCTTCCCCTGGTGGGTTCCCTGGTGCCGGGCCAGAACCTGCCGCGGGTGAACTCCGCGTCCCTGCCCGCCACGTCGGTGGCGCCCGCGGAGTCCCGGCTGCAGCCGCGCGCTGACAAGCCCGCCGGACCGCAGGTCTCCGGAGTGGGCGCCGTCAAGCTGCCCAAGCCGCCGGCGACGGGGAAGATCGACGCCCCCAAGGTGAACGGTGTGACCGACAAGGTCGGCCGCGAGGCGGCGGGTGCCGAGAACGCGGTGCTCCAGACCGCGGCGATCAAGCCGATGTCCGCCGAGACGTCCCTGTCCGACGGCTCCGCCAAGGGCCGGCCCTGGGTGGTCGGTGCGGCGGCCGCGCTCACGGCGATGTCCGGCGCGCTGTCGCTGACCCGCCGCTTCCGCACGCACCGCGGCTGACCAGGCCGCCGAGCCGACCGGGCCGGGCCGACCGCCGTCCACCCCATGGACCTGGCGGACCACCCGGCCCGGTCGCCCGCGCGGCCGGTGTGGGCTTGGTGGTGGGGGAAGTGTGGCTGAACGGCTAGGTGGGGGTGGTTTTGGAGGGCCGAAAGGTCAAGGGAGCGTCAAAAAAGTAGAGCCCTGATCATGCGGCGGGAGTGTCGCCGCAGGGGGGTTGTGGACGCTTTGTCCGTCTCGGAGGCGCGGTCCGGGGCGGGCAAAGCCCTGTTCGGGGGCGCGGGGGACGGCGCTTGGCCGGATGTGGTTACCCGACGTTAGGGTGCTCGCACGTCGTGCTACCCTCCGGCGGGACAGGGGGCAGGGACGTCAGAACGTACGGGTCTGACGGATGATCTTCCGACGTAGTTGGATTCGGCGGCTTCCGTCGGGGTAGAGGCGCAAACGGTCGAGTTCCCAGCCGCCGTACTCCGCGTGCTCGGTCATGATCTGCCGGGCGACGTCACGTGTGGTGCCGCGCGGCAGCTGCAGGACGAGGTAGGTGTACTCCACCATTGCCACCATTATGACCCGGTGAACGGCGGGAGAACAGCCGTCGGCGCGGACCGCCGCGAAGGGCGTGTGTCCCGGCTCCCGCCGCGACGTGTCATCCTGTCGGAGGTTTGCCACGGCGGGGACCCACGGGCATGAACCTCGGGTCGTGCGACGTTGTAGGTACCCGGGTTAACGAGACCAGACAGCGAGGTTGGAGCGACTGTGCCAGCCAAGAACGGCACTGCGAAGCGTGGTCAGGGCGGGGGGAACGGTACCCGTCTGGTGATCGTCGAGTCGCCGGCGAAGGCGAAGACGATCGCCGGGTACCTGGGCCGTGGCTACGTCGTGGAGTCCAGTATCGGCCACATCCGGGACCTTCCCGGGAGCGCCTCCGAGGTGCCGCCGGAGTACAAGGACAAGCCGTGGGCCAAGCTCGGCGTGGACGTCGAGGGCGACTTCCGACCGCTGTACGTGGTCAACTCCGACAAGAAGCAGCAGGTCGCCAAGCTCAAGAAGCTCCTGAAGGAGGCCGACGAGCTCTTCCTCGCGACCGACGAGGACCGCGAGGGCGAGGCCATCGCCTGGCACCTGCAGGAGGTGCTCAAGCCCAAGGTGCCGGTGCACCGGATGGTCTTCAACGAGATCACCGCGGACGCCATCCGCCGCGCCGCCGCCAACCCGCGCAGCCTCGACCTGCGGCTGGTGGACGCGCAGGAGACCCGGCGCATCCTGGACCGGCTGTACGGCTACGAGGTCAGCCCGGTGCTGTGGGTGAAGGTCAAGCAAGGCCTGTCGGCCGGGCGGGTGCAGTCCGTGGCGACCCGGCTGGTGGTCGAGCGGGAGCGCGAGCGCATCGCGTTCGTCCCGGCCCACTACTGGGACATCACCGGCGAGTTCGACACCGGCAAGGACGACGAGCCGCGCAGGTTCAAGGCCGGGATCGTCTCGGTGGACGGCAAGCGGGTGGCGCAGGGCCGTGACTTCGCCGCCGACGGCACCCTGAAGACCCGGGACGTGCTGCACCTGGACGAGGAGGCGGCGCGCGGCCTGGCCGAGCGGCTGGCGGGCCGTCCCTACGAGGTCAAGTCGGTCGAGCAGAAGCCGTACACGCGCAAGCCGTACCCGCCGTTCCGTACCACCACGCTGCAGCAGGAGGCCAGCCGCAAGCTGGGCTTCTCCGCCAAGTACACGATGTCGGTGGCGCAGAAGCTGTACGAGAACGGCTACATCACCTACATGCGGACCGACTCGATCACGCTGTCGGAGACCGCGATCACGGCGGCGCGGCGGCAGGCGGCCACGCTGTTCGGCAACCAGTACGTGCCCGACAAGCCGCGCGTCTACAGCAGCAAGGTCAAGAACGCCCAGGAGGCGCACGAGGCGATCCGGCCGGCGGGGGACGCGTTCCGCACCCCGGGCGAGACCGGCCTGACCGGCGACCAGTTCCGGCTGTACGAGCTGATCTGGAAGCGCACGATCGCGTCCCAGATGAAGGACGCGCAGGGCCAGTCGGTGTCGGTGCGGGTCACGGGCGTGTCCACGGCGGGCGAGACCGCCGAGTTCGGCGCGACCGGCAAGACGATCACGTTCCACGGGTTCCTGAAGGCGTACGTGGAGAGCGCCGACGACCCGACCACCGACCGCGACGACCAGGAGCGGCGGCTGCCGGCGCTGGAGCGCGGCGACGCGCTGTCGGCGCGTTCGGTCACCGCCGAGGGGCACTCGACGCGTCCGCCCGCCCGCTACACCGAGGCCAGCCTGGTCAAGGAGCTGGAGGAGCGGGAGATCGGGCGGCCGTCCACCTACGCCTCGATCATCGGGACGATCCTGGACCGCGGCTACGTGTTCAAGAAGGGCACGGCGCTGGTGCCGTCGTTCCTGGCGTTCGCCGTGGTCAACCTGCTGGAGCGGCACTTCGGCAACCTGGTCGACTACGACTTCACCGCGCACATGGAGGACGGTCTCGACGAGATCGCCCGCGGTGAGGCCGAGCGGGTGCGCTGGCTGAGCCGTTTCTACAAGGGCGAGAACGGAGACGAGGGCCTCAAGGCGCTGGTGGAGCACATCGGCGACATCGACGCCAAGGGCATCAGCTCGTTCCCGATCAAGGGCAGCGACATCGTGGTACGGGTCGGCCGGTACGGGCCTTACCTGGACCGCGACGGCGAGCGCGTCAACATCCCCGAGGACGTGGCGCCCGACGAGCTGACCGCCGAGAAGGCCGAGGAGCTGTTCGCCCAGCCCAGCAGCGACCGCGAGCTGGGGGTGGACCCGGAGACGGGGCACACGATCGTCGCCAAGAGCGGGCGGTACGGGCCGTACGTCACCGAGATCCTGCCGGAGGAGCCGGCCCCGGCCGAGGGCGAGAAGAAGAAGCGCACCAAGAAGTCCGACGCCCCCAAGCCGCGCACCGCGTCGCTGTTCCGGTCGATGAGTCTGGACACGGTCACGCTGGAGGACGCGCTGCGGCTGCTGTCGCTGCCGCGCGTGGTGGGCGAGCTGGACGGTGAGACGGTCACCGCGCAGAACGGCCGGTACGGCCCGTACCTGCGCAAGGGCTCCGAGAGCCGGTCGCTCGGCTCGGAGGACGAGCTGTTCACCGTGACGCTGGAGCAGGCCAAGGAGCTGTTCGCCCAGCCCAAGCAGCGCGGCAGGGGCCGGGCCGCGGCGTCCGCCGAGCCGCTGCGCGAGCTGGGCGAGGACCCGGGCAGCGGCAAGAAGGTCGTGGTGAAGAAGGGCCGGTACGGCCCGTACGTCACCGACGGCGAGACGAACGCGAGCCTGCGGCAGGGCGACGACCCGCAGTCGATCACGATCCAGCGGGCGGCGGAGCTGCTGGCCGAGCGCCGCGAGAAGGTCGCGGCGTCCGGCGGGGCGAAGAAGAAGGCGGGCGGCGCCAAGAAGACGGCGAAGACGACGACCAGGCGTCGCGCGTCCGCCAAGTCCGGCTCCTGAGCGTGGCGGGGCGGGCGCGCCCCGTGGTGTCCGCCGGCGTTCGGGGGAACGGTGCGGAAAGCGCCTTCGAATCGCTGCCGAGAGGTTCCCCCAACGTGATAGCGGCGCCGATACGCTGACCAACATGACCAGAACGGGCGCCCTTCCGCCGCATGCCGCCGAGCCCACCGGTGCGTGGTCGAGCAAGCCGTTCCGCCGGTTGTGGCTCGCCTTGTCGCTGTCCGGCCTCGGCCTGTGGCTGAGCGTTCCGGCGCTCGCCGCGTCGGCCGCCGCGCTGGCCGACGGCGGGCCCGCCGCCCGGGCCCGGCTGGCCGGGGCGGTCCTCGTCGTGATGGCGCTGCCCGCGGTGTTCCTCGCGCCGCTGGCGGGGACGGCCGCGGCGCGGCTGGACGCGCGGGTGCTGCTCACGGCGGCGGACGTGCTGCGGTTCGCGCTGGTGCTGTCGGTGCCGCTGGTGGGGGCCACGCCGTGGACGCTGGTCGCGGCGTTCCTGGTGGCGGTGCTGGCGCTGCCGTGGACGGCGGTGCCGGACGCGGCCGTCCCCGCGCTGGTCGACGACGAGCGGCAGGGGCAGGCGCGCCGGGCCGTGCTGCGCGCCGCCTACGGGTCGGCGCCGGTCGCGGCCGTGCTGTACGCGGTGCTGGCGCTGATCGCGCGCGCCGCCGACCTGGCCGATCTTCCGCTGTACGCGACCGCCGTGGTGTTCCTGGGCGCGGCGGCGTCCGTCGCCCTGCTGCGCGACCTGCGCGGGGGCGGGACGCCGGGCACCGCGCAGTGGCCGCCGCTGCTGCTGTTCCGCGGCGTTCCCGCGCCGCGCGGGCTGTTCCTGGCGGCCGCGGCGGCCGTGCTGACGGCCGCCGCGATCGTGGCGGTCGCCGTCGGGCACGCCCGCGAGATGGGCGGCGGCGACGCCGGGTTCGGCTCGGTCCTCATCGGCCTGACGGTCGGGCTGGCGGTCGGGGTCTTCCTGGGGCCGCGCGTGCTGGGCCCGTTCAGCCGCAGCCGGCTGCTGGGCCTGGCGGTGGTGGCCGCCGCGCTGCTGCTGATCGTGGTGGCGCTGGTGCGGGACCTGGTGGTCGTGGTGTTCGTGACGTCGTTCATGAGCGTCGCGGCCGGGGTGGCGTGGTCCACCGCCACCGGCCTGGCCGAGGCGGCGGCGGACGCGTCGGCCGCCGCGCTGGCCCGGCTGCGGGCCGTGGCGCTGGTCACCGGGCTGGTGGCGGTCGCGGTGATCCCGCCGCTGGCCGCGGCGCTGGGCGACAACGCGATCGGGTCGTACGAGCTGGCCGGGACGGGCGCGGCCCTGCTGATCGCCGCCGTTCCCGCCCTGCTGGCCGGGCTGCTGGCCTACCGGCGGCTGGACGACCGGCGCGGCGTCCCGCTGCTGCCGGACCTGCTGGCCGCCCTGCGCGGCGAGGTCTACACGCCGCCGAGCCAGGTCGCCGAGCAGGCGGCCGCCCCGCGCGACCGCGGCGTGTTCGTCGCCTTCGAGGGCGGCGAGGGCGCGGGCAAGACCACCCAGGCCCGGCTGGCGGCGATCTGGCTGCGCGACCATGGCTACGACGTGGTCACCACGCACGAGCCGGGCGCCACCAAGATCGGCATGCGGCTGCGGGCGATGCTGCTGGACAAGCAGAACACCGGGCTGTCGGCGCGGGCGGAGACGCTGCTGTACGCGGCCGACCGCGCCGACCACGTCGCCAACGTGATCCGGCCGGCGCTGGAGCGCGGCGCGATCGTGGTCAGCGACCGGTACGTCGACTCGTCCCTGGCCTACCAGGGGTACGGGCGCCGCCAGCCGGTGAACGAGATCGCCGGGGTCAACGCGTGGGCGACCGAGGGGCTGGTGCCGGACCTGACCGTCCTGCTGGAGGTGCCGCCGGACACGGGCCTGGGGCGGCTGGCGTCCCCGGCCGACCGCATGGAGTCCGAGCCGCGCGAGTTCCACGAGCGGGTGCGCGAGGGGTTCCGCGCGCTGGCCGACGCCGACCCCGACCGCTACCTGGTGGTGGACGCGAGCCTGCCGCAGAGCGAGATCAGCCGCATGGTGCAGGACCGCATCCGGGAGATCCTCCCCGACCCCGTTCCGGCGGGCACCGAGGACATCACCAGCACCTTCCCGGCGATCACCGACGTCTGACCTTCCGCGGGGCCGTAGCCTTGTCGGGCGAGGAGCAGGCGCCGCCGAGAGGGCGCCCCGGAGGCGAGCGGGTGAGCGGGGGAGCAGGGGTGAGCGAGCCGGAGGGGCGCGGCGTCGCCTGGACTGACGAGCGAGGGACGAGCGAGGAGGGAAGGCGGCGCCTTCTCGGCGCCCCGGAGGTGAGCGGGGGAGCAGGGTGAGCGTGTGGGATGACCTGGTGGGGCAGGATCCGGTCGTCGCGCAGCTGCGGTCCGCCGTCGAGGCCACGGTGGCGGGGCGGACGGCGGGGGACGCGGGCGGCGGCGCGGGCAAGATGGCGCACGCCTGGCTGTTCACCGGGCCGCCGGGGTCGGGTCGTTCCGCCGCGGCGCGGGCGTTCGCCGCGGCCCTGCAGTGTTCGGAGACGCCGCGCGGCTGCGGGCATTGCGCGTCCTGCCACCAGGTGCTGCAGGGCACGCACGCCGACGTGGAGGTGGTGCGTCCGTCCGGGCTGTCGTACGGCGTGCGCGAGACGCGTGAGCTGGTGCTGCGCGCCTCGTCCTCGCCCAGCGGCGGACGCTGGCAGATCGTGCTGTTCGAGGACGCCGACCGGGCCACCGAGGCGGCTGCCAACGCCCTGCTGAAGGCGATCGAGGAGCCGCCGCCGCGGACGGTGTGGCTGCTGTGCTCGCCGTCCCCCGAGGACCTGGTGATGACGATCCGGTCGCGGTGCCGTCTGGTCACCCTGCGCACCCCGCCGGTCGCGGCCGTCGCCGACGTGCTGGTGCGGCGGGACGGCATCGACCCGGCGACGGCCGAGGCGGCGGCGCGGGCGGCCCAGGGGCACATCGAGCGGGCCCGGCGGCTGGCCACCGACGAGCAGGCCCGGCGGCGCCGGGAGCAGGTGCTGGCCGTGCCGCGTCGGCTGACGTCGGTGGCGCCCGCGGTGACGGCGGCCGAGGCGCTGGTCAAGGCGGCCGAGGAGGAGGCGAAGGCCACCACCGAGGAGCTGAACGAGAGCGAGACGGCGGCGCTGCGGCAGGCGCTGGGCGAGAGCGCCAAGGGGCGCATGCCGCGCGGCACCGCGGGGGCGCTCAAGGAGCTGGAGGACCGGCAGAAGTCCCGCGCCACCCGGGTCAAGCGCGACGCCCTCGACCGGGCGCTGCTGGACCTGGCGTACTACTACCGCGACGTGCTGGTCCTGCAGCTGGGCGCGGGCAGCGAGCTGGTCAACGCCGACATCGCCGCGGAGCTGCGCACGGCCGCGGCGGCGGGTACGCCCGAGGACACCGTCCGCCGCCTGGACGCGATCATGGAGTGCCGGGAGCGGCTGGACGCCAACGTCAATCCGCTGCTGGCCGTCGAGGCGCTCACGCTGGCCCTGCGCACCGGCTCTGGCTGACCGCCGTCCCCGGACGCGCCGCGAGGGTGACCGATGGGGATTTCGGACATCAACGGGATAACAAGACATGTCCCGTTTCGTTACATATCCGTACCGGACTCTCAACAGCCGCACACGTAGCTTCTCCTGGCCATCTACTACCTACCGGGGCCAAGCACCCCATTCGCCAGGAGGTTGCCTTGCGGCGCGTCGTGATCACCGCCGCCTGTGCCGTCGTCACATCGACGGCACTCGCGCTGCCAGCGTCGGCGGTACCGGCCCAACCCGAGACCCAGGGGAAGGCGTCGGAGTACGTCGTCCTCTACAAGGAGGGGGTCTCCCTCAGCAAGGCCCGCGCCGCCGTGGAGGCGGCCGGAGGCGCGATCGTCAGTGAGAACGCCGACGTCGGCGTGGCCACCGTCCGCACCACCAACGCCGGCTTCGCCGCCGCGGCCGCCCGGCAGGGCGCCCTGGACGGCACCGCGTCCAACCGCGTGATCGGCCACGCCCCGAAGGTGGGGAAGGTCACCAAGCAGTTCTCCGTGGAGAAGGAGGGCCGCGGCCAGACCACCGGCACGACCACCGTCAAGCCCAGTAAGAAGGGCGAGCCGCTGGCGGACCTGCAGTGGGACATGAAGCAGATCCGCGCCACGGCCGACGGCTCGTACAAGACCGAGCCGGGTGACCGGGGCGTGCTCGTCGGCGTCATCGACACCGGCATCGACGGGAGCCACCCCGACATCCGGGCCAACTTCAACCGGGCGCTCAGCCGCAACTTCACCGTCGACATCCCCACCGACGCCAACGGCGAGGAGGTCGACGGGCCGTGTGAGGACGAGCCGGACAAGTCCTGCAACGACCCGGCCGACGTGGACGAGAACGAGCACGGCACGCACGTGGCGTCCACCATCGCCTCGCCGCGCAACGGCCTGGGCATGGCGGGTGTCGCGCCGAACGTGCAGCTGGTCAACCTGCGCGCGGGCCAGGACTCGGGCTACTTCTTCCTGCAGCCGACGGTCGACGCGCTGACCTACGCGGGCAAGCACGGCATCGACGTGGTCAACATGAGCTACTACATCGACCCGTGGCTGTTCAACTGCGCGTCCAACCCGGCCGACTCGCCCGAGGACCAGGCCGAGCAGCGCACGATCATCAAGGCGGCCAACCGGGCGCTGAACTTCGCGCACAGGCACGGCGTCACGCTGGTCGCCGCCGCGGGCAACGAGGCGATCGACTACACCAAGACCAATGTCGACGCCACCAGCCCGGACTTCGCGTCCGAGCCCGGCGAGCAGCCCTACGAGCGGACGATCCCGGCGAGCTGCCTGTCGCTGCCGGGTGAGGGCGACCACGTCATCCCCGTCTCCTCGACCGGGATCAGCAAGCGCAAGGCGTACTACTCCAGCTACGGTGACGGCTACATCCAGGTGGCCGCGCCGGGCGGCGACAAGTACGACACCGCGGACGGCAAGCTCGACGACAAGGTGGGCATCTGGGCCGCCTACCCCGAGTCCATCGCGCGGGCGCGCGGTGAGCTCAACGCCGACGGCACGCCCAACACCCCGCGGGTGATCCGCGACTGCAAGGGCGGCACCTGCGCCTACTACCAGTCGATCCAGGGCACCTCGATGGCCTCGCCGCACGCGGCCGGTGTCGCTGCGCTGATCGTCAGCAAGTACGGCAAGCGGGACCGCGCCCACGGCGGCCTGACCATGGCCCCGGACGCCGTGCGGTCCGTCCTGACGGGCACCGCGACCAAGACCGCCTGCCCGGCGGGCGGGTCGTACACCTACACCCGGTACGTGAAGCAGGCCGACGGCTCGTTCCAGAAGGTCGTCGCCACGCATACGTGCGAGGGCACCAAGAGCCGCAACGGCTTCTACGGGTACGGCATCGTCGACGCCCAGAGCGCCGTCACGCGCTGACCCCGCCGATGTGAACGCGGCCCCCGGCGGGAGAACCCGCCGGGGGCCGCAGTGCTAGGCGCAGTGGGCCAGCCAGGGGCTGCTGTCGACGTGGCGTTTGGCGCCCTGGTAGTAGATGTCCCCGGCCGCGTGGACGCATCGTCCCGCCGCGTGCACCGTGACGGGCCCGGCGTAGGAGGCGTAGACGCCGTCCTCGGCCTTCGGAGACCCGGCGACGGGGGTGCACGTGCTGCCGCGCCGTTCACGGCAGGCGGCGAGCCAGACGGCCGTGCGCAGCCGCACACCGCGGGTCGGGCCGAGGTGGTTCATGCGCGCGCAGTTGGTCTTGTTGGCGGCGTTCCAGTACAGCACCAGTTCGCCGATCGTGGTGTTGGCGTGGCGCAGCGGCCACCGGTGGATGAGGCGGCCGGTACAGCTCGCGGCGATCCGGGCGTCGGCCGGTGCCGCCACGGCGTGGGCGCGGCCGGCGGTCGCGGTCGTCGCGGTGGACGCGCCGGACGGCTGGGCGAGGCCCAGGCCCAGCGTCGCGACGATCGTCAGGCCGAGCGTCATCTTGGTCTTCTGCATGGTTACCTCCCGTGACAGACCCTGCCCGTCACTGTGGGTCTCTGTCCAGCTACAAAGAGTAAGGTCTGCGGGGCGCCGGCACCGGGCTGCCGGGGCGAGCGCGTGGAATGGGAGGCCGGGACGGTCGGGCAGGATGGGGGCATGTCCTACCGCGTCACGTTCGTCTGCACGGGGAACATCTGCCGTTCGCCCATGGCCGAGTGGGTGTTCCGGCACCACGTCGAGGAGGAGGGGCTCGACGTCGAGGTCGACAGCTCGGGCACCGGCCCGTGGCATGCGGGCGACGACGCCGACCCCCGCACGGTGCGCGCGCTGCGGCGGGCCGGGTACCGGTCGGCGCACATCGCCCGGCAGTTCGAGCCCGAGTGGTTCGAGCAGTACGACCTGATCCTCGCGCTGGACCAGGGACACCTGCGGGACCTGCGGGCCATGGCCCCCGACGACGCGGCACGCGGGCGGATCCGGTTGCTGCGCGAGTTCGATCCCGACGCCGGGGACGACCTGGACGTGCCCGACCCCTACTACGGCGGGCACGACGACTTCGAGCACGTGCTGAAGCTCGTCGAGGCCGCGATGCCCAGGCTGCTGGACCACGTGCGCGCCGAGACGTCCCTCGCCCGGGAGGCGTGACCGTGGCGGCGCGCCCCGAGCACGTCGCCGGCCTGCTCGGCACGCGCGTCGAGCGCGTCACCGACCTCGGCGGCAGCCACTCGTGGACGCTGCACCGGGCGTCGCTGGCCGACGGCCGCGAGGTGTTCGTCAAGGCCGCGTGCGCCGACGGCGGGTTCTTCGCGGCCGAGGCGGCGGGGCTGCGCTGGCTGGCCGAGGCGGGCCCGCACGCGCCCGTCCCGGAGGTGCTGGCCGCCGACGAGCACACGCTCGTCCTGCCGTGGCTGCCGGCCGAGCCGCCCACGCCGCGGGCCGCCGAACGTTTCGGACGCGACCTGGCCGCCCTGCACACCGCGTCCGCGCCGGAGGCGTACGGGGCGCCCTGGGACGGCTACATCGCCGACCTGCCGCTGGACAACACCCTCGACGGAGGCGGCTGGCCGCGCTGGTACGCCGAGCGGCGCCTGGCGCCGTTCCTGCGCCGGGCCCGGCCGCATCTGTCGGCGTCCGACGTGCGGCTGGTGGAGCGGGTCATCGACCGCGTCGAGGAACTGGCCGGGCCGCCGGAGCCGCCGAGCCGCATCCACGGCGACCTGTGGTCGGGCAACGTGCTGTGGACGGGCGGCCGCGCCATGCTGATCGACCCGGCCGCGCACGGCGGCCACCGCGAGACCGACCTGGCCATGCTCGCGCTGTTCGGCGCCCCGCACCTGGAGCGCGTCCTGGCGTCCTACGACGAGGCGGCGCCGCTCGCCGACGGCTGGCGGCAGAGGGTCGCACTGCACCAGCTGCACCCGCTGCTCGTCCACGTCGCCCTGTTCGGCGCCTCCTACCGGGCACGGACGATCGAAGCCGCCACCGCCGCGCTGGCCGCGGCGTCCTGACCAGCACGGCGGGTCGTGCCTCCGACGCGGATGATCACTGTGCGCGGTGGAAAGGCTTACGCTGCTGGGCGGTGCGGGGCTGCCGCGGCGAGACGCGGGGAGGCGTGTCCCGGCGGAACGTGCTTGGCAGCATGGCCGACATGCCGGACTCGTTAGCGTCCGCCGACTAACTCCGCAATCATGGCATTCCGTGTGTGGCAGATGAGATAGAAACGACGGGTCCGTTAACCCAAGGGAACGCGGAGAGGTGGCTGGGCTTCCCCGATGGACGGCAAGCACAAGCAGGCGGGCGCCGGACCCCGGGTGCGCGGCGTCTGGCGGAGCATGGTGCCGGTCGGTGTCGCCACGACGATCGCCCTCGGAATCGCGGGCTTCGTCGACCTGGTGCACGCACACCAGAGCTCGGACGACGACCAGCACGCCGCCAAACCGGCGGCCGAGCGCCAGCGCACCGAGCCGCGTCGCTTCGTGGGGGTGCAGCGCGACGGCGCCGCGCTGGTGGTGCGGGACGTGCGCACCGGCGGCGCGGTCGGAGTGCCCGTGGCGGCGCCGGCCGGACGGCGGTTCCAGCGGGTCGCGTCGAGCGGCGACGGCAAGTACGTCGTCGCGTCGTACGCCTCCCGCAGGGTCACCTTCCAGCGGCTCGACCTGGACAAGGAAGGCCGTCCCGAGCGGCTCGCGGACATCCCGCGCGCGGCCGTGCCCGGGGTGTCGGCCGCGTGGTCGGAGATGGCGGTGCACCCGGACGGCGACCGCATCGCCTACGTCACCTACCGGGGCATGACGCCCCAGGTGCAGGTCGTGTCCACCAAGACGGGGCAGCGCAAGATGTGGCGGACGGCGTCACCCGCGCGCGTCGCCAGCCTGTCGTGGGCGGGCGACACCCTGAACTTCCTGTGGACCCCGGTGCGTGCGGGCGCCACGAAGACCGCCACGCAGATGCGCGCGTTGGACACCCGGGGCCAAACCGGGGACCTGCGCGCCAGCACTCCCGTGCTGAAGCTGCCCGCCGGTACGGGGGCCGCGCTGAGCAGCCGCGACGGCCGCACGGTCGTGGCGGGCCTCGCCGCCCGCGGGCAGTTGTCGCTGCAGACGTACACGGTGCAGACCAGACAGCCCGGCAAGGTGCTGTGGAAGCAGAGCGGGGCGACGTCCCGCCTCCTGCGGATCGTCCGCGACCACACCGGCAAGCACCTGCTGGCCTTCGGCGCCGACGGACGGCTCTACGCCGACGGCGCACGGCCCCTGCAGGCGGCCGACCTCATCGACGTCGCCTGGTGACGCGGTCGCCCGGTCACGTGGTCGGCACGGTGACGCGATCGCCTGGTGACGCGGTCGGCGCGGTGACCGCACGGTAGTCCCGCCAACCCGTCCATACCGGTGGAAGTCTGGACCACGTAGGGTTGGACCCACGGAACCGGGCGAACGGAGCACAGACCGTGGGCATGGTGATGGCCGTCAGCTTCACCCGTTACGGACGGCTCTATTACCTCGACCCCGGCCCGCACTCCCCCAAGGTCGGCGACAAGGTGCTCGTCCCGACCGACGCGGGCCCGGAGGTCGCCGAGTGCGTGTGGGCGCCGCAGTGGGTGTCGGAGGACATCGAGGGGCTGCCGGTGTGCGCCGGTCCCGCCACCGACGAGCACCTGGCCCGCGACGAGGCCAACCGCCGCCGCCGCGCCGAGGGACGCTCGATCGCCAAGCGGCTGATCCGCAAGCACGGGCTGCCGATGAAGGTCATCGGCGTCGACTACCTGGACGCCGACAACGTCTTCAAGATCTACTTCTCGGCGCCGCACCGGGTGGACTTCCGCGCCCTGGTGCGCGACCTGGCCCGCAACATCCGCGCCCGGGTCGAACTGCGGCAGGTCGGGCCCCGTGACGAGGCCCGCCTGCAGGGCGGCATCGGGCCGTGCGGCCGCGACCTGTGCTGTGCCACGTTCCTCAAGGACTTCGAGCCGGTGTCGGTCCGCATGGCCAAGGAGCAGGACCTGCCCGTCAACCCGCTGCGCATCGCGGGGGCGTGCGGGCGCCTGATGTGCTGCCTGAAGTACGAGCACCCGCTGTACGTGCAGGCGCACCAGCGGATGCCCCGGCTCGGCGAACGCGTCGACACGCCCGAGGGCCCCGGCCAGGTGGTGGGACGCAACGTGCCGTCCGACACCGTGACCGTCCGCCTCAACGGCGGCGGCCGCTGCTCGTGCCCGTCCGCCTCCGTCTGCTCACCGCGCCGCCAGCACGACGCCGCCTACGGCAACACTTCGTACGGCAACACCTCGTACGGCGACGCGTCCGCGGACTGACGACGCCGCGCCACGCGACACCGGGATCGCGCCGAGGAGATCCCCCCGGCCCGCACGTCCCTCCGCTCAGGAGAGCCGCCGCCTGACGTCTCCGTAGCGATCGATGTGGATCCCGGGGTTGCTCCAGTGGACGCGGAGCGCGCAGGGTCGCCCGTCGAGCCTGCGCAGCGTGATCCGCACCGGTCCGATGGCGGGGCTGTCGCCGCCGAACCCGGCCACGGGCGCGGAACGCGACGTCCCGTCCCTCAGGACGAAGGGCCGCAGCCGTAGATCCCCGACGGTCAACAGCACCTGAACCGAGGTCCCGGCACAGCCGTCGGCTTTGAGTATCCCGTTCAGGGCGTCGACGCGCAGGCCCGAGTACCTGTCCTTGGAGGGCGCGTCGAAGACCGTGTCCATGGTCGACGCGGCTTGCAGCGTCCAGGTGTGCGTGGTGTCGCGGACCACACATCCCCCTGTCCCTTGGGGGTCGTAGGGGTCGCAGCGGATGAAGCTGGCGGGCTGGTGGCCGGAGCGATAGCTGAGCTCCTGCTGGGAGGCGACACTGTCGGCGAACAGGAACAGGAAGGCGATCACCATCATCATCAGGCCGAGCAGCACGCCCATCGTCTTGACGGGCTGGATCCACCGCCGCCACCACGGCGCCTCCTCGGCCACCGCCTGCTGCGGTTCGTCCTCCGCGACGTCGGGCGACCATGCCGTGCCGCTGAGCTGTTCGAGCAGTCGCACGTTGCGGAACTGGTACGCCGGTCCGGCCGGGCGCAGCACACCGAGCCGGTGGCCCTCCTCGAGGAAGTCCGCCAGCCGCCACGGGCGCGGCAGCCTGCGGGTCAGCCAGAACCACACATGCGACACCACGTACGACACCCAGCTCGAACCGAGCAGGACCGCCGAGCCGAAGCCCAGCCCCAGGATGACGCCGTACCGCCAGGCGACGCCCGGGGCCACGCCCACTTCGGCGTTCAGCCACAACGCCGCGAGCAGCATCGTCGAGCCGGCGCCGACGGCACTCACCAGCGCGGTCGCCAACGCCTGCCGCCGCAGCGTGGACGTCAGGTCGCCGTGGTCCTCGTCGCGCTCCTGGCGGTCGTTCATCCGCAGGAAGAAGACGAGGACGGCGGACGCGATCCCGGTGACCGAGAACGTCACCAGCGCGGCCGTGACGCCGAAGAACAGGTACCAGAACCAGCCGCAGAGGGTGCCGTACACCAGGGCGAACAGCGGAACCGTGAACGGGGAGATCACCTGCCGCCACGTGAAGTCGACCGTGTTCTGGTCGCGCATCCTGCGGGCCATGAACTCCAGCCATCGCCTGACCTGACGGGGCCGGTGGCGCCGCCGGGAGGATTCGGCGTACACCGCGCTGACGTAGTTCTCCAGCAGGTGGCTCTCGATGGCCTCCTGGGTCTCGTACCGCAGCAGGTCCGCGGGGTTCTTGTCGCTCGGCCGGTAGGCCGTGCGCGCCAGGTACAGCATCAGCGGGCTGGCCAGCGCTTCGGCCAAGGGGGAGTCCGGCTCGGCCTGGAGATGGTCGAAGACCGGTTCCCAACGGTCCTGCGATGTGGCGGACTCCCGCAGGAAGGCCACCGCGGTCGTGGGTTTGACCTCTTCCAGCCGCACCACTTCGGCGCGGGTGAGGTACTGGCCACTGGCGGCGACGGCGCGTTCGTAATCGCCGGCGCGGCACGTCACCACCAGCGGCACGGTGTCCGGGACGGCCTTGTCGATGGCCTCTATGGCAGGCGCGTGCAGGGCCCTGGGAAGTTCGTCCAAACCGTCCAGGATCGGTATGACCCGCCCCCGCTCGACCAGCCTGGCCGCGGTCTCGCGGTCGTACTCGGTCGCCAGTTCGGGGCAGATCGCCAGGATGCGTTTGGCCATCCAGGTGTGCAGGTCGAGCCGGGGCCGCCAGGACGACAACGGCAACAACACCGGGACCGGCTCTCCCGGCTTCCGGGAGCGCGCCATGTCGCGTGCCACGAGCAGAGCCAGGACGCTCTTGCCCGCGCCCCGCCTGCCCAGCACCACGAGCTGCCGCCGCGGCAGTTCGCGGATCAACGCGGAGATCTGGGTGACGTCACCGTCGCGCAGCGTCTGCCGCCCCGCCGCCGTTCCGCCGAGTTCCGCGCCGGGGCGTTCGGTGCGGGACCACCGTATGCCGATCGGGTGGGGACGGTTGAGCTCCTGGCACCCCACCTCGTTCTCCAAATCGGCCAGGACCTTCTCCGCGAGCAGGCCGGCGGCGGAGTCCAGTTCGTTCTCCGGCCCGACCCGCACGATCTGCCGGACGTTGCCGCCCGCGCTCACACCGCGGATCGACTGGTCGATCCGGATCGGCCGCCGCCTACGCGCCATCGCCCTGCGACTGCTCCAGATCCCTGCCCACATGGGAGTCGGTCACCGACTGCTCACCCGTGCCCGGCAGCCGCTGCCGCACGTTGCCGTCGACCGTGGTCCGGTGGACGCGCTGCCTGGCCTGGGAACCGTTCAGGCGCCACATCCACACCTGCAGACAGCCCCCGGCCACCACCAGCCCGGCCGTCGCCAACCACGCGACGCCCCAGTTCCGGGTGATCAGCCCCGTGGCCAGGTTCACCCCGGCGGCCACCGCCACGCCCGCGGCCCCCACCGCCCAATGCTTGACAGCCGAACTCATAGACGCTCCTCGCGACAGGCAGGTCCGCGCTCCACAGTGCCAGAGGGCCCTGCGGTAGGCGAGTCGGCCTTTGCCGGGGCGTCGGGGCGTTCTCCGGTTAGGCGGCGACGGGGGCGGCGGCCGGGGCGGGCTCGGGACGCCGCGGACGGCGGGGGCCGGGGAAGGCGTACCGGACGATCTTCTTCCAGGTGCTCGCGACCTGCCGGGGCAGCGGCCCGGTGTGGTACGGCAGGCCGTAGCGCGCGCACAGGTCCCGCACCCGCGGGGCGATCTCGGCGTACCGGTTGCTGGGCAGGTCGGGGAACAGGTGGTGCTCGATCTGGTGGCTGAGGTTGCCGGTCATCAGGTGCAGCAGCCAGCCGCCGGAGATGTTGGCCGAGCCGACCAGCTGGCGCACGTACCACTCGCCTTTGGTCTCGCCGTCCAGCCGGTCCTCGGTGAACACCTCGACGTCGCCCGGGAAGTGACCGCAGAAGATCACCATGTGCGCCCAGACGTTGCGGACGGCGTTGGCGGTGAAGTTCGCGGCCAGCGTGGACAGGAACTGCGGGCCCGACAGCAGCGGGAAGGCCAGGTAGTCCTTGGCCCACTGGCGGCGGATCTTGCGCTTGATCGCCGCCAGCTTGGCGCGGGTCTCCTCCGGGTCGTCGGTGCCCGCCAGCACCTTGTCGATCTCCAGGTCGTGCACCGCCACGCCGTACTCGAAGAACATCGCCAGCAGCACGTTGACCAGCGGCTGCGCCAGGTACATCGGATGCCACGGCTGCTCGGGCGCCACCCGCAGGATGCCGTAGCCGACGTCCTTGTCCCTGCCCAGGATGTTGGTGAACGTGTGGTGGACGACGTTGTGCGAGTGCTTCCACTGCTCGGCGGGGGAAACGTTGTCCCACTCCCACGTCATCGAGTGGATCTTGGGATCGCGCATCCAGTCCCACTGGCCGTGCATGACGTTGTGCCCGATCTCCATGTTCTCCAGGATCTTGGCCAGCGCGAGCGCGGCCGTCCCGGCGACCCACGCGGGCGGCAGCGAGGAGGCCAGCAGCAGCGCCCGCCCCCCGATCTCCAGCGCGCGCTGCGTGCGGATCACCCGGTGGATGTAGGCGGCGTCGCGGTCGCCCAGGTCGGCGGTGATCTCCGCGCGCAACGCGTCCAGCTCGCGGGCGATCGCCGCGTGGTCGTCCGCGGTGAGATGGGCGGTGGTGGCGGTCATGGCGTTCTCCTCCGAGCGGTTCACAGATCGATCTCCACGGGACCCGCGGCCGCCGAGACGCACGTCTGGACCGGGTGGCCCTCCTCGTCGTGCACCTCGCCGGTGCGCAGGTCGCGCACGCTGCCCGAACGCAGCAGGCCGACGCAGCCGCGGCAGATGCCCATCCGGCAGCCGCTGGGCAGCGGCGCCCCGGCGTCCTCGCCGACGATCAGCAGCGGGGTGTCGCCGTCGGCGTCGGTCTCGACGCCGCTGACGGCGAACCGCACCCGGCCTCCGCCGCCTCCGCCGCTCGACGCGGCGAACGTCGCCTGGAAGCGTTCGACGCGCAGCCGCTCGGCGACCCCGGCCGCCCGCCAGTGCGCGGCCAGGTCGTCGAGCATGCCGGACGGTCCGCACGCCCAGGCGTCGCGTTCGGCCCAGTCGGGGCACAGCGCCTTCAGATCCGGGTCGGGGACGAGCCGGCCGTCCACGGCGGTGTGCCGCTCGTACAGCCGCAGGCCCGGGAGACGGGCGGCCAGCTCGCGCAGCTCGGCCCCGAAGATCACCTCATCGGCGGTACGCGCCGAATGCAGCAGCACCGCGTCCGGCATGGCGTCCCGTGCGGCCAGGTCGCGCAGCATCGCCATGACGGGGGTGATCCCGCTGCCCGCGGTGACGAACAGCAGCCGGGGCGGCACCGGGTCCGGCAGCACGAAGTCGCCCTCGGCGGGCGACAGCCGGACCAGCGCGCCCACCGGGATCTCATGGACGAGGTACCGGGAGACGCGCCCGTGCGGTGCCGCCTTCACCGTGACGGCGAGGCGCCCGTCCGGGCGGGGCGGGGACGACAGCGAGAACGTCCGCCAGTGCCGGACGCCGCCGATGTCCACGCCGAGCCTGATCCACTGGCCGGGCCGGTGCGGCCGCGCGGACCGGCGGCCGGGCCGGATCACCAGCGTGGCCGCGTCCGGCGCCTCGTGCCGCACCCGCTCCACGCGGCCGCGCGGCTCGTCCGCCGACCACAGCGGATTGACCAGCGCGAGGTAGTCGTCGGGCAGCAGCGGCGTGGTCAGCGAGCGCGCGGCGTCGGCCAGGCGTCCCCGCAGCCGGGACGGCGCGGGGATCGCCGGGCGGGAACGCGGGCGACGGTCGGACGGCGCGAATGAACGGGGCATGGACCTCTCCGGCTACGGGCCTCACACCATCGCACGATCCCTTGCCGGAACGGTGTAATGCCCGGTGACAAAAAGGCGCCGTAATTCCCGTCCCCGCCTGCGAAAATGCGTCAGAACTTCGTCTTGGGCCGCTCCTGCCGGACGCCGTCGACGAACACGTCGACCTTCTCGTCGTAGAAGCAGACGAGCCCGGCGATCTTCTGGCTCTCCGGCAGCGGGTTGCGGTACGACCAGACCAGGTCCTCGTGCACCTGACCGCCGGTGCGCACCGACCAGTACTCGGCCTCTCCCTTGTACGGGCAGCCGGTGACGGTGTCGGACGGTTCGAGCAGGTCCATGCGCACGTGCGTCTTCGGCAGGTAGTAGCGGACGGGCAGCCCCGTCTCGAACAACAGGTGCGGGCTGCCCGACTCGGCCACGGTCACCCCGTCCACCTCGATGCGCACGTGCCGCGAGCTGGCCAGCACGTCGATCCGGTGGTGCGGGTCGCGCGGATGGACGAAGACCTGCTCGTCCTCCTCGAACCAGGCGTCCATCGCGTCCCAGTCGAGCCGTACCAGGTCGCGCAGCTCCTCGATGGGCGACTGCTCGTAACGCAGCGCCGCCCCCGGGGCCTGCGCCCCGTCGGCCTTCACGGTGAACGCCGTCGCGTCCCCCCTGCTCGGCGAGCGCCTGCCGGGACCGTCGGGCACCAGCTCCGCCCGAACGTCCTCCAACGGGATGTAGTAGGTCGGGTAGTAAGGGCTCTCCCAGACGAGCGTCGGCCTCACGGTGTCGGCCACGACCTGCCCCCCGAGGTAGGCCCTGACCCGCTTGGCCGACTGCTCGACTCGGATGCGGCTTTTGCTGCTGCTCATGTATCGCGGCAACAGGCGCCGTCCTACCGCTATTTCCGAGCGGCGGGCCTTTCAGAAACATCCTTTACCTGCGGAGCGCCCGTCCTACGCGGAATGGCCGCGACCGGCACCAGCGCCACGGCCGCGATGGCCGGCGCCCACCACAGACTGTGCGTGAACGCGTCGGTCAGCAGCGCGGGCGCGTCCGGCAGACGGGACGCCTGGGCGGCGACCTCCTCCAGGTTTCCGCTCGCCCCGGGGATCTCGTCCCGCATGGACATCTGCAGGATCACCGTCAGTGCGGCCATGCCGAACGCGCTGCCGACACGGACCAGGATGTTCGCGGCCGTCGTCGCCGCCGGGACGGACGCCCGCGGCAGCCCCTGGTAGGCCGCCGCCATCAGCGCCGGCGCGACGGCGCCGTGCCCCACGCCGACCACCAGCACCGCGGCCATGATCAGCGGCTCGCCCGTGCCCGGCTCGACCATGGTCAGGCCCAGCATCCCGCCCAGCGCCACGAGCATCCCGCCCGCGGCCGGCCACCGGGCGCCGTACCGGTCGGCCAGCCGTCCCGCGACCGGCATCGTGACCATCGCGCCCAGCCCGAACGGGGCCAGCAGCAGCCCGGCCCGCACCGGCGTCTCCTGCCGCACCACCTGCGCGAACAGCGGGATCAGCACCGTCAGCCCGAACGCCGCGCCGCTGTAGAGGAACAGTGCGCCGGTGGCCGTGGTGAACGAGCGGGCGCGCAGCGGCCGCAGGTCGACCAGCGCGCCGTCGCCCTTGCGCAGGGCGTGCACGGCGAACGCGGCGACCAGCACGGCGCCGCCCCCGGCACCGGCCAGCGCCCGGGTCGGGCTCGTTCCGTCGCCGGCCTCCGACAGCCCGTACACCAGCAGCGCCAGGCCGGGCGACAGCAGCGCCAGGCCCAGCACGTCCAGCCGGGCGCCCGCGTCACGCTCGGTGTCGCGGGGCAGCATGCGCAGCGCCGCCACCAGCGCGACCGCGCAGAACGGGATGTTGACGTAGAACATCCAGCGCCACGAGAGGTGGCCGACGATCAGTCCGCCCACCACCGGACCGAGCACGGGGGCGAGCATCGCGGGCACCGACACGATGGCCATCACCCGTGCCATGCGGTCCGGCCCGGCCGCCCGCGCGAGCATCATCTGCCCGACCGGCATCAGCATCCCGCCGCCGACGCCCTGCACCACCCGGAAGACGATCAGCGCGGGCACCGACCAGGCCAGCCCGCACAGCAGTGACCCGCCGATGAACAACACCAGCGACACCAGCCACATGGTGCGCTGGCCGAACCGGCGCACCGCCCATCCGGTCAGCGGGATCGCCATGGACAGCGCCAGCGTGTACCCGGTGAGCACCCACTGGACGGTCGACAGCGAGGCGTCGAAGTCGGTGCCCAGGGTGGTGACGGCGACGTTGACGATCGTGGTGTCCAGCACCGTCATGATCGCCCCGAGCAGCACGACGATCGCCAGCCGCCGCAACCGCGCGTCGATGGTGGTCATGCAGAGCAGTCCTCTCTCCGTACGGTGTATCGGTGAGAACGATACGCCGTACGGTCAGAGTTGTACACCGTATCGGTCGGCCGGTACGGCGTACCGGTAGGATCGGGACGTGCCAGGAACCGCCAGAGACCGCAGCTCGCCCCCCGAACCCGTCTGGGCGCGGCAGCGCGGCGGACGCCGCCCCCGGTTGACCCGGGAGGCGATCGTGGCCGCCGCGATCGAGATCGCCGACGCCGAGGGCCTGGACGCGGTGTCCATCCGCCGCGTCGCCGCCGCGCTCGGCGTGCGCCCGATGAGCCTCTACACGCACATCGAGCGCAAGGAGGACCTATTCGACCTCATGTTCGACGAGGTCAACCGGGAACTGATCATCGAGGGCGAGCTGCCGTCCGACTGGCGGGAGGCGATCACCGTGATCGCCCGGCGCGAGCACGAGGTCATCCTGCGCCACACCTGGGTGATCGACCTGATGGCCCGCCGTCCCCGCGTCGGCCCCAACGGGCTGCGCCACGGCGAGCAGAACCTGAGCGCCCTGTCCGGCCTGGACGTCGACACCGCCACCGCCGCCCGCATCGTCACGGCCGTCGACCACTACATGACCGGCTACGTCGTCCGCGAACGGATGCTGCGCGACCACCAGCCCGTCCACCTCGGCGAGCCCTACGTCCAGCAGATGATCGCCGAAGGCGACTTCCCGCACCTGCGCCGCGCCATGCGCGAGGGCGTCCCCCAGCAGGAGTCCTTCGAGGAGGGGCTGCGCTGGCTGCTGGACGGCATCGAACGCGCCCTCGGCGACGCCTGACCCCCGTGTCGGCTGGTTCGGCGCACCTCGCTCGGCTTCTGCCGTGGCCGCGCCGGGCCGGATGCCGCCCCAACCGGCGCCGCCTGGGCGAAGCTCGCCGTCCGACCACGTAGCGTGGGTGGCGCACGCCGGGCCGCGACGACGAGACGGGGGACCCAGTGAGGCTCATCGCCACCGCCATCGTGCTCACCCTGGCCATGGTGGCCGGATGCGACGCCCAACGGGGGCAGACGTCCCAGCAGAGCCCGCCCGCCGGCGCCGCCGCGGGCACGGACACCTACTACCAGCAGCGGCTCAAGTGGTCCGGCTGCGGCGACGGCTTCCAGTGCGCCACCGCCGAGGTCCCCCTCGACTACGCCAAGCCCGGCGGCGACCGGCTGCGGATCTCCCTCACCCGGCTGCCCGCCGAGGACGGCTCCCGGCGCGTCGGATCGCTGTTCACCAACCCCGGCGGCCCCGGTGGCTCGGGCGTCCAGTTCGTCCGCCAGGCCGCCCGCACCTTCGGCTCCGACGTGCGCAAGCGCTTCGACATCATCGGCTTCGACCCCCGCGGCGTCGGCTCCAGCTCCCCGCTCCGCTGCATGACGGGCCCGCAACTGGACGCCTTCTACGCCGCCGACACCTCCCCCGACGACCAGAAAGAGGTCGACGCCCTAGCGTCCGAGGGCCGCAAGTACGCCGACAACTGCCGCGCCAAGGCCGCCAAGCTCCTGCCGTACGTCGGCACCACCAACGCCGCCCGCGACATGGACGTCCTGCGCGCCGCGGTAGGCGACGACAAGCTCACCTACTACGGCGCCTCCTACGGCACGTACCTCGGCGCGTCCTACGCCGAACAGTTCCCCGGCAAGGTCCGCGCCCTCGTCCTGGACGGCGCCGTCGACCCGAAGCTCTCGTCCACCGAAACCCTCGTCGAGCAGGCCAAGGGCTTCGAAACCGCCCTGCGCGCGTTCGCCGCCGACTGCGCCAAGCGCCCCGACTGCCCCCTCGGCACCGACCCCGACGCCGCCCTGGACCGGCTCACCGACCTGCAGAAGCGAGCCGACGCCCGCCCCCTGACCAACACCCGCGACTCCCGCCAGGTCACCGAGTCCTGGGCGGCCATGGGCGTGGCGACCGCCCTGTACGCCAAGGAGTACTGGCCCATCCTGCGCCGGGCCCTCGCCCAGGCCATCCAGAAGAACGACGGCACCCTGCTGATCACGCTCGCCGACCAGATGGTCGAACGCGAACAGAACGGCACCTACAGCAACCAGACCGACGCCAACATGGCCGTCAACTGCGTCGACAAGCCCAACCCGCCCGACCTGTCCGCCTACCGCAAGTCGGTGGACGAGGCCGAGAAGGTCGCCCCCCGCTTCGGTCAGTTCGTCGTCTGGGGCGGCCTGCCCTGCGTCTACTGGCCCGCCCAGACCAAGCAGCAGCCCCAGCCCCTCGCCGCCAAGGGCGCCGCCCCCATCCTGGTCATCGGCACCCTCCGCGACCCCGCCACCCCCTACTCCTGGGCCCGGAACCTCGCCCGCGAACTCTCCTCCGGCGTCCTGCTGACCCTCGACGGCGACGGGCACACCGCCTACCTCCAGGGCAACCCGTGCATAACCGCCGCAACGGACCGCTACCTCCTCACCGGCCAACCTCCCAAGGACGGCACCGTCTGCCGCTGAAAACCGATGCACGCATCGCCCCCAGGAACCGGTAGACTCCGGTACGGCACGCCGCCTTAGCTCAGTCGGCAGAGCGGCTCACTCGTAATGAGCAGGTCGTCGGTTCGATTCCGACAGGCGGCTCCGCGTGCCAGAGGGCCCTTCCGATCTCGGAAGGGCCCTCTGCGCTAACGCCGTGCGGATCACCCCATCCGGTCGTGAAGACGAACCCGTCTCGCTCACCGCGCCACGCGTCGCCAGCCGTCTCCCTGTCGATCTCCTGCGCCCTGCGCTGATCATCCAGGACCTTCACGGTCTCGTCATCGCTCGTGACGACCCGCGCCCGGCCGCTCTTGGTGTCCGCCACGCGCCTGTTGTCGACCACGCCGACGGAACCCGTGATCGTGATGCGCTTGTTCTCCAGGTCGACGTCCCGCCACCGGAGATTGAGCAGCTCACCACGCCGAGCGCCCGTGTAGGCCCGTCAGATGCAAGAAGGCGAACAGCCTGTGACGCCGCGTGAAATCAGGGGCGCCGCTCCGCGTCGCCAGGCGGCCGTGCCCCCGGCGCGCCGGGCGTGCGGCTTGTCCTGCCTGGTCCCGCCACGCCGCGTCGCCCGTCCGCCCAGGTTGAACGAGCGACTCAGGGCAGGTCTTGCCAGTGTTTTCCGGCGACGGTCTCTGCGTCCCTTTCCTGGGCGCCCCTCTTGCGCCGGGTAAGCGGAGTGAAGGCAGCCACCAGCGCCGTGGCGATGCCGAAGTGGAGTGCTGCTATCCCCAGGTCCGAGTCGAACCCGTCGCCGGACGCGGCGAAGAACGCCCAGCCCAGTGAACCCAGGGCCAGAACTCCGAACATGTAGATGTAGACCATGCGGGTTCTGGCGTCGTGGACCAGAAGCTGCCAACCGCCGACAATGAGACCCCATAGGATCGCGCTACCAATGGTCATCTGCTCGAGTTTGTCATGGATCACGCCGCCTCGTACCCGAGAACGATCACGCTGATTCAGAAGTTCGATCAGGGCCGCGAGGCCATGGCGCGGCGTCGGCGACGTCGATGATCCGCGGTCGGCCATGGTGGTGAGCGTGATCGCCCATGCGATGTGAGGGCGGTGACCACCAGGCAGGCGATCGCTCCGGCGGGCCGTTGTCGGCACAGCTCCAGTCCACTGGCCTGTCGGCTGGTCAAGCTCGAACCAAGGGGCTTCGCCGCTCCCTGGACCCCGCGAGCCAGGGCACTCGTATCGCGCGAAACGGCCCTTCTCGGCGGCTCCCACGATGTGCACGTCGGCGCTGATCGTCGGGTCAGCATGGCCGAGCGGTGTTCCGTCCGGTCCCGCCTCATTGCGCCGGCCACGGCCGTCTCAGCCCAGACGGGGACGCCCACGAGAAGGCCCCTGTCCCTGCACGCTCAGACAGAGCGCCACGGCGGCCACTGTGGCCGGTGCAGGCGATTGATCCCCGAGGGGCGCGGGATGCGTCTACCCTCCTCCCAGGTGACCGTCAGTGGCGGCGCGGTCACTGTGAACGCTCACGGGGAGACGCGGATGTCCGGGGATCTGGCGCAGTTGGCGGGTGAGGTCACGCCGTATGTGACGGCGGCGGCCACCGCCTACGGGGGCGCGGTGCTGGCCCAGGTGCAGGACGAGACCGCCACCGCCGTGGTCGGGTTCGGGCGGCGCATGGCGCAGCGGATCTTCGGGGGCCGTGCCGACGGTGAGGAGCCGCCCGAGGAGCTGGCCGACGTGATCGACGATCCCGAGGACGCCGACAACGTGGCGGTGTTGCGCAAGGCGATCCGCAAGGCGCTGGCCGCCGATGCGGACCTGGCCGCGCGGGTGGCGCGGCTGGCAGAGGAGGCACGCGATGCGGGGGCGCAGGTGATGACGCTCGGGGACCGGTCGCCGGCCGTGCACACCAACCACGGCGTCATCGCCACCGGCGACCACAACGGCTTCACCCGGTGACCGGCGATGGCCGACCGCACCAACCCTGCTGAGGATCGGGTCAGTCCGTCGCCTGCGGCCGGGACGCGAACCCTTGGGGCCCGAGCGCCGGCGGTCGGCGGTGACAACCTCGGGGTCATCGCCACCGGCGACCATGTGCGGATCAACCAAGTGCAGGCGGTGCCGTTCCCGCCGCCGGATCGGGTGCGGCCCGCGGCGCGTGTGGTGGGGTTGCCCCGTCCCGCCACCGCGGTGTTCGTAGGACGGGATGACGCCTACCGGGGGTTGGAACAGGCGTTGGCGGCCAGTGTCGAGGTCGTGGTGTCACAGGCGGTCTACGGGATGGGCGGGGTCGGCAAGTCGGAGTTGGCGTTGCAGTACGCCCACCACGCCCGCGACCGCTACAGCCTGGTGTGGTGGATCACCGCCGACGACCCAGGGCAGATCGACGCGGGGCTGGCCGAGCTCGCCCGGCACCTGGTCCCCGACGCGGCGCGCACCGCCACCACCGAGGACGCCGCCGCGTGGGCACTGGGGTGGTTGCGGGCGCATCCGGGCTGGTTGCTGGTGCTGGACAACGTCACCGACCCCGCCCATATCGGCGGCCTGCTCGGCAGCGTGGAGGGCGGCCACGTGGTGATCACCAGCCGCCGGGATGTGCGCTGGCCCGGTGCCACCGCCACGCTGCCGCTGGACCTGCTGGCACCGGAGGCGGCCGCCGAGTTGATCACAACCGTCACCGGGCACGACACCTCCGCCGACCGGCAGACCGCCTTGGCCATCGCCGAGGAACTGGGGTTCTTGCCGCTGGCTCTGGACCAGGCCGCCGCCTACATCCGCCAGACCCGCATCGGTCTGGGGACGTATCTGGAACGGTTGCGGCGGCACCCGGCCCGCTACTACGACAAGGCCGCCGACGGCGACAAGGCCCAGGCGACCATCGCCCGCCTGTGGGACATCACCCTGGACACCCTCAGCGACCAGGCGGCCGAAGCGGTGGCGCTCGCGGTGATCCTGGCGCACTACGCCCCCGACGACATCCCCCGCGTCCTGCTCGGCGGCATGGATGACGAGATCGAGGAGTCGGTGGACGAGGCGCTGGGAACCCTGGCCTCCCACAGCATGGTCACCTTGACCCATCAGAGCGTGGCGATGCACCGCCTCACCCAGGCGACCGTCCTGGCCCACACACCCGCCTTCGCCGAGGACCAGGACCACAGCGTGAGCCGCGCGGTCGCGCTCGACTGGCTTGACCACGCCATGCCCGACGACCCGGCTTCCAACGTCGGTGGCTGGCCGCTGTGGCGGTCGCTGGTTCCACATGTCGAGGCCCTCGCCGGCCGCTACCGGGCCGAGCGCCTACCCGAGAAACTCGGCCGGGTCCTTAACCAGACGGCGCTGTTCCTGCATTCTCAGGGCGAACACCAGCGAGCCCAGGCCATGCTCACCACCGCGACCACCATCACCGAGACAGCCTTGGGCCCCGACCATCCCGAAGTCGCCATCCGGCTGGGGAACCTGGCCGTCACCTACTGCGCTTTGGGGCGCGCCGCCGAGGCGCTGCCGCTGGAGGAGCGCGCCTTGGCCATCGCCGAGGCGGCCTTGGGCCCGGACCATCCTCGTGTGGCGATCAGTCTGGGAAACCTGGCCTCGACGTACAACGGCCTGGGGCGCGCTGCCGAGGCGTTGCCGTTGGAGGAGCGCGCGCTGGCCATCACGGAGACGGCCCTGGGGCCCGACCATCCTGATGTGGCCGTCCGGTTGGGCAACCTGGCCGTCACCTACTGCGCTTTGGGGCGTGCCGCCGAGGCGCTGGCGCTGGGAAAGCGTGCGTTGGCCATCACCGAGGCGGCCCTGGGACCTGACCATCCCGATGTGGCCGTCCGGTTGGGAAATTTGGCCTCCACCTACAGCGATCTGGGGCGTGCCGCCGACGCGCTGCCGCTGGAGGAACGTGCGCTGGCCATCACCGAGGCGGCCTTCGGCCCGGACAACCCTCGTGTGGCCATGAGCCTGGGAAGCCTGGCCTCGACGTACAGCGCCTTGGGACGTGCGACCGAGGCACTGGCACTGGGGGAGCGTGCGCTGGCCATCACCGAAAGCACACTGGGCGCTGACCACCTTCGTGTGGCCATCTTCCTGGGGAACCTGGCCTCCACCTTCCGTGGTCTCGGACGTGCCGCTGACGCGCTGCCGTTGGAGAAGCGCGCGCTCGCCATCAGCGAGGCCGCCTGGGGCCCGGAGCACCTTGACGTCGCCAATCGGTTGGGGAACCTGGCGATCACCTACTGCGCTTTGGGGCGTGCCGCCGAGGCGTTGCCGTTGGAGGAGCGCGCCTTGGCCATCGCGGAGGCGGCCTTGGGCCCAGACCATCCTCGCGTGGCCATCAGCCTCGGGAATCTGGCCTTGACGTACAACGCTCTGGGACGTGCCGCCGAGGCACTGGCGGTGGGGAAGCGTGCGCTGGCCATCACCGAAACCGCGCTGGGGCCCGAGCACCCTGATGTCCCCATCCGGCTGGGGAACGTGGCCTCCAGCTACAGCGATCTGGGATGCGCATCTGAGGCAATCGCAGCAGTTTCACGGGCGGAGCGATGTGCTGCAGACGCCCTCGGCGAACACCACCCCATAACACGCTCATTGCAGCACTACGCCGACCATCTCAAAGATCGGTACGGCGCTCCCAACTGAACACAGCCGTACAGGACGGCCCACCTGGCCCACTCGACCTGAACAGGGCCACTGACGAAACTCCCTGACCAGCGGCGACAGTGCGAGCCCAGACCAGCCGATGCCACGTCGAGGAAGATCGTTTTCCAGCGGTGCGAGGGGCCGGTCGACGCAGCGGCAGGGGCGCACTCGCTCCACCAGGTCCGGTGACGCCTTCATGGACCGGCCAGATGATCGAGGCCGAGTCGGCCTGCTCGTCAGGGAGTGAGCCTGAGGTGAAACCGGGCGCCAAGGCCGACATCCGTCACGACCCCGGCCGCCCTCGCTCGGTATGCGCTTGGCGATGACATCGACCACCATCTGTGGGTGTGGCGTGTGCTGTTCTGCATCACGGCGGCCGCCGCCATCGTTCTCCTCGTGTGATCGCTGTCGTCCTCCACAGCGCGTCGCTCCCCAGCCGCTGGCCAGGGCGGACTCGATGACGTCGGGCCGCCTTCCACACGGCCCGACGCTCGGCCTCGCGGTTGGCCAGGCAAGCGCTGCACGGCCGCGCCTTGAACGCCCCGCCCCACCGACGATGTTGAGCCACCCACCTCCAGTGAACGGCCAAGCCGGGCTCGAAAAGCGTTCCATCCTTGTGGCTGACGAGCCGCTGCTATCGCCGGTAGTTCGGATGCCTGTGAGTCATGCGCACTCCTTCATCGTCGGCGTCGAGAAATCGCAGATCGGGTGCACTTCTGATCCCTTGAAGACGCGTCAGTTAATCCAACTGGCCGGTGAATCCGGAATCCGTGAGCCAGACCGGCAAATCAACTGAAGGTCGCCCGATTCGTGGCCGTTGCGTTCAGCTGACAGGACGCCCCGACGTTTTCAGGGCAGGGCGAACGGGTCTTCGGGAAGGAAACACCCGTGGTCCTGGAGGGGACGGTCCTCGTTGAGGACGATCCGTTGGATGCTCCCTGCGGGGGAGAGGCCGTCGGGGCGGTCAAGGGTGCGGACGCCGGGAAGCGGGGCGCCGCGGCCGACGGTGGGGAAGGGCTGCGATTCCACCAGGCGACCGTGGCGTTCGAACAAGGCCCAGACCGCGTCGTGGACGTCGGCGACGGCCTCGGCAGCGGTGGCCTCGGTGGCTTCCGGGTGAAGTTCGAGGTAGGCACGGCGGGCGGTGGCGAGAAAACGTTCCGGATCGACGATGACCACGTCCTCGCGGGAGCGGATGCTGATGACCATGCCGGGCACCGGCGGCGCGGAGTCCTCCATGCGTCGAGGGTAGGCCGTGCCGGATTCCGGGTGGGGCGCTATCGACGGCAGGCCAAGCCAGAGCGGTCCTGCAGATGACGGCGCATCTGTCACCAGCCGAACTCGCGGTGAAACAGATGCCGTCGCCGCAGACACCGCCGTTAGGACGACGTCCGGGCCAGCGACACTGCACACGACCGCAAGGACGGCACGCCACCCCTGCCAGACTCATGCAGGGCTCGAACCTCGCCCCGCCCAGATATCCGGACGTACTCTTCAAGACCGCTATATCCCCTGCGGCCCAAGCATGCCGCCGTGCCTTCGTGAATGAACCTTGCTCGGGCGCACTCAGTGCGCCGGAGGGGCGCTCAAGGCATTGTGCTCCTTGCCGGTGTTGCCGCACATGCGGCAAGGCTCGTCCACGCGCGCCCACGACAGCTCACCGGCGGCAGTCTGATGCGGACGCTCCGGGCGCCACCATCCTGACCCGCGACAGAACCGGCATGCCCGGTCGTCGCGGTCGCACCACTCGCATGGCACGTTCCCACAACGCGCGCGCTTAGTGTTCATCGGCACCTTCCGGTGCCCCGGCAGACGTGGCAGTTCTCCACGCTCGTGCGCCATGTGATCGAACCGTCGTTCTCCTTCTGCGGTCGCTCGTAGGTGACTTCGCCCGACCCGGCACAGTGGCCGCACTTCGGGAGGTCGTCCTTGTTTTCCACTGAGCCCGCCCCAGACCGACCGCGACACTGCCGCGCCCAGCATTCCGTACGGACGGAGTCGCAGTCCATGATCCTCGTTGAGGTGCCGCGCCCTCGCGAAGTGACACGCCGTCGACTGGTACACCAGCCGTCTCTCACACGGTCCCGTCGTACACCTCGGCCATAGGCGGCTGTCGTCCTTCACCAGATGCACGCGGCATCGCGCAGTGGCATCACCGCAACGTAGCCTCGGCACCTACCCAATGATGTCGTCGGGAACGTGGGTGGGCTGGCAACGCTTCCTGTCCGCCGACTCCGGCTGTAGCTGATGCTCCGTCCATGATGAATGGCGTACCTCCCGAACCCGCCGATCGCTCTCTGAGCACATACGGCTCACTCCGCAGCGCTAGCTGTACTTGGTCATGGTCTTGGTGTCAGTCGGGTGATGGGTGGTCGGCAGCCCAGGGCCGAGTGAGGGCGTTGGGTGTTGTAGTGGTCGAGCCAGGGCCGAGGGCTTGGGTGCCCTGGGGGTTGCTGATGTGGGGCTGCCGGTAGGCCCATTCGGTGGCCAGGGTGCGGTTGAGGCGTTCGGCCTTACCGTTGGTCCACGGGTGGCGGGGCCGGGTGAACTTCTGCCGGGCTCCTAGGTCGGCGCGCCTGGGCGAAGGCGCGGTTGGTCCGGTAGTTCTTGGCGTTGTCGGTCCTCATCCGCTGGATGCGGGTGATGCCGTGGGCGGCGAAGAAACGCGCCGCCCACGGCAGGAAGCCGGCGCAGGTGACGCCTTTCTCGTCGGGCAGGATCTCGGCGTAGGCCGGCCGTGAGTGGTCGTCGATGGCGGTGTGGACGTGGCCGTAGCCGATGCCACGGCCGCGCACGGCCTCGCTGTGGCCGTGGACGCGCCGGCCGCCGCCGTTGGGGATCCGGCCGAGTTTCTTGACGTCCAAGTGGACCATCGCGCCCGGGGCCGGATCCTCGTAGCGGCGCGTGCTCGCCCGGGACGCCCGGATCTGCTGCCCGGTCAGCGGGTCGCAGGCCGCCAGGACGGGAGGGTTTGCGGGGGCGGTGTTGCTGGCGTACGGGGCACGTAGCGTTCGCGGCTAGGCGTGGGTGCCGTGTTGCTCGGGGAGGGCGTGCTGGTCTGGCAAGGGCGGGGGCCGGTGTGGTGAACGCTGCAGGGTCGGCGGTGTGCGGTGATGGGGCAGGCTCGTGGCGGGGCGTACGCAGGGGTCAGGGGTCGAGGTGCTCGCCCAGGACTTCTAGGTGGGTCTTGCGGGCCTCGGCGTGGCGCTGGCGGCCCTCGTCGGTGGCCTTGACGAACACTCCGCGGCGGTCCGAGTCGCACATGGCGCGTTCCACGAGGCCGTGTTTCTCCAGCCGGGCGACGGTGCGGGACAGGGCGCTCTGGCTGAGATACATGTCGCCGGCCAGTTCCTGCATGCGGCACTTGTCACAGCCGGTGTCGATGAGTCGGTCGAGCGTCTCGAACTCGCTCATGCTCAGGCCGTGCCGTTCCTGGAGGCGGCGGTCCAGCTCGCAGGCGATGGTGTTGTAGCAGGTCAGCAGCGACCGCCACCGCGCGACCAGGCCAGCCTCGGTGTCCATGACGCGCATCTTATCATGCGCGCGCATCAGATGCACCCGCATTAAATGCGCGTGGAACTTGTGCGTCGACATTGGATGCACGTGCATGTATTGTCCTCCCTCGTGACTATCACCGAAACCTCACGAGTGTCGGTTGCCGCGCCACCGGCGACCGTGCCCGAGCAGCAGAGTTGGACACCCCGGCTGTGGGGAGTGCTCGCGGTGCTGTGCGCCGTCTTGTTCCTTGACGGGCTGGACGTCTCGATGGTCGGCGTGGCACTGCCGTCCATCGGCGCCGAACTCGGCCTGTCGACCACCGCGCTGCAGTGGATCGTCAACGGCTACGTGCTGGGTTACGGCGGGCTGCTGCTTCTCGGCGGTCGCATGGCGGACCTGCTCGGCCGCCGCCGGATCTTCCTGGCAGCGCTCGCGGTCTTCGCCGTCGCGTCGCTGGTGGGTGGGCTGGTGGACGACGGTGTTCTGCTGATCGCCACCCGCTTCATCAAGGGCTTGGCCGCCGCCTTCACCGCGCCGACCGCGTTGTCGATCCTGACCACCACCTTCCACGAGGGACCCGCGCGCAACCGTGCGCTGTCGGTGTTCACGGTGTTCGGAGCCAGTGGTTACTCGTCGGGACTGATCCTGGGCGGGCTGCTCACCGGCCTCGGCTGGCGCTGGACGTTCCTGACCCCGGTGCCGCTGGCGCTGCTCGCCCTTGTCGCCGGTCTCGCGTTGATCCCCCGTGACAAGCCGGCCGCCGAGGGCGGCCACGATCTGATCGGCGCTGTCACGCTGACCGCAGGAATGCTGCTGGCCGTCTACACGGTGGTGTCCGCCCCGGACCGCGGCTGGCTCGACCCGGTGACGGTCGGCGCGGTGGTGCTCGCCGCGGCCCTGCTCGTCGGCTTCGTCGTCACCGAGACACGCGTCCGGCATCCGCTGATCCGGCTGGGCATCCTCCGTATCGGCACGATCGTCCGCGCGAATCTCAGCATCGTGGCGCTGTTCGGCTCCTACCTCAGCTTCCAGTTCATGATGACCCTGTACCTCCAGGACGTTCTGCGCTGGTCGCCGCTGCGGATGGCGCTGGCACTGCTGCCCGCCGGACTGATCGTGGCCGTCGGCTCGCCGTTCGTCGGACGTCTCATCGACCGGTACGGCACGCCCCGGCTGATCCTGGCCTCGATGACCTCGCTGAGCCTCGGGTACGTGTGGTTTCTGGCCACCGCGGGCAGCACGCCGAACTACGTGGTGACGATCCTGCCGACCATGCTGCTGCTCGGCGGCGGCTTCGCGTTCGGCTTCAGCTCCATCATGGCCCAGGCGACCGACGGCATCGACGACTCCGAGCAGGGACTGGCCTCCGGACTGGTGCAGACCTCCGGCCAGGTCGGCGCCGCGCTGGTGCTGGCCGTCGTCACCGCCCTGGTCGCAGGCGGCTCGCACACCGGCACGGCAGGCGCCGCCGACTTCGGTCAGTACCACCCGGGCGTCAACCTCGTGACGGCGGTCGCAGTGGTCGGCCTGGCCCTCAACCTCCTTCCACTCTTCCGCCGCTACCGGGCCAAGCACGCCTGACCTGGGAAGCTTGGGGGACGGCCGATGACTGAGCGTTCGACACCTTATGCAGCCTCAATACCTGTACTGGCCCGACATGGCCGCTGCCGCACGTGCCAGCCAGTCTCCAGAGCGGTGTGACCGTTGATCTGTGAGGGCATTGCCTGTTCCGGTTAGCGCGTGGGGGCGGTGCCGCTGTGTTCGTCGTGGGTGTATGCGCGGTGGCGACGGTCGGCTACCCCCAGACCCGGTGAGGACTTTGACCACTGGTCGCCTCCACACCGGACCCGGTGGCGGCCGCCGTGGCACCCTCGACCCCGCCCCCTGCCCCCCGGGAACCGGCCGCCAGCACCCGGTGTGCCGCCACGGTTGCCGCTGGAGGTGGCGCAGGGCCCCAGCCGGTGCTGATCCGGCCGGGGCATGGCGGCGTCCGTTGCGCAGTCGTGGGCGGCTGCGTTGTTAGCGACAGGTGGTGTAGCCGCACCGACGGCACCTGCGGTGCGCACACGGCGGCGCCCACGTGGGGGTTCCTGTGGGCCCGCCGTAGCCGGTGGTGAAGTGCGGGTCGTCCCAGCGGGTGGTGCCTCGTCCGGCGGTTCCGGCTAGGGGGTGCGTTTCCAGAAGGGGCGTTTCGGGCGGGGTTTTGGGGTGGTGAAGTCGGTCAGCGTTGTGATGGTTCGGTTCCAGAGTTGCTGGAGACGGGGGGCGTCGAGCGGGGTGCGGACGGCTTGCAGGTCAGTGATCAGGGCCGAGAGGGCGCTGACGTCGGTGCCGACGGATTCGAGGCGTTGAACGCTTGCTTCCAGGAAGGCCAGCAGTTCGGCCAGTAGGGCCTGGTCGGCGATGGGGGTCGAGGTCAGCCGCCGTAGGTAGTCGGCGAGCCGTTCCCGGGTCTCGTTGAGTTCGTTGGTGTGGGCGGTGTCGCGTCGGCGTGGGGCAGGGATGGGAGCAGACCCGGGGCGCCTTGCTCGTGCCCGGGCCGGCATGTGGGCGCTGCCTGGCGCGGCGGGAGGGGGGCCCGCGTATGCGGGTGGGGCGCCGGTGCCGGCGGGTGGGAGCGGGCCTGCGGGGGCCGGCATCGCAGCGCCGTACGCCGCCATCGGGGTGGCGGGGGCGGACCAGCCTGCCGGGAGTTCGACCGGCTGCACCACGTGGTGCGGGGCTTCTCCCTCGGCCACGACTCGGCTGTCCACCGCGACGAACGCGGTGAAGCGGCACAGCACGCCGAAGCGGAGGGAGGTGTCCACGATCCGGCGCTCGAAGTCGGCGGAGCCGGAGGTGAGGTAGCGGTCTTCCAGGTCTCGCAGGTGGGCACGGGCCCAGAGGGAGACCACGGTGCCGTCCGACGAGACGACGCCGGTGGAACCCTGCTGCCAAGCCGTCCCCTCGGGCGTCACGCCGTGCACGGTCAGGCTTCCTTGGGGCGGGCCTTGGAACCGGCCCGAGATCACCAGCGGTACGCCCGGGTACAGGGCGCCGAGGCGGCTGGGGGTCACCGTGTCGGGGACGAGACGCAGGCCGTCGGGGACGAGACGCAGATCTGTCACCAGCGGGGCGCCGACGCGGTGATGGATGTGCTCCATCGCCTCGTCCAGCCGGTTCTCCGACTCGACCAGCTCGCAACGCCCCTGACCGGTCTGCGCGAGCCGTTGCAGGAATCCCGCGTTCACGGCCCGGTCGATGCCGACGGTGTGCACCCGGATGCCGTGCAGCCGGGGCCCCAGATGGGCGAGGATCTGGTCCTCGTTGCCGACCTGGCCGTCGGTGATCAGAATCAGCACCCGGTCGGATCCGGAGTCACGCAGGAGGTCGCACGCGTTCGTGAGCGGGCCGATCATCTCGGTGCCGCCGCGTGCCTCGAGTTTCGCGAGGAACTCGACCGCGCGGAACCGGTTACGGTCGGTGCCCGGCAGCAGTCCCGGGCCCAGGTTCGGGGGCCGTTCCACCACGTTGTCGAACGCCAGCACGGCGAAGCTGTCGGTGCTGCGGAGGGTGTCGACGATCCTGGCGGCCGCGCGCCTGGCCGCGATCATCTTCCAGCCGTGCATGCTGCCGGATCGGTCCAGAACGAGCACGACATCGCGCGGCCGGGGACGGTGCCGTCCGGTCGGCAGGACGGTCAGCGTGAACGTTCCCTCTTCGGAATGGTCGTCCGGGACCAACGTCAGCGAGGCGGTCTCCTGCGGCGTGTAGGTGAGGCGCAGGAGGAAGTCGCGGTCGAGCCGTTCACCGGGACGTAGCCGGATGGTGGTGCGCTCGCCCTCGCTCTCCTCGGCGACCACGTGCAGGGCGGAGTGGATCTCGGTGAGCGGCAGGCCGGCCGGATCCACGTCCACGCTGATCGACAGGCGTACCGGGTTGGGGAAGCCGGGGAGCAGCACCGGGGGGCTGATTCGGGACGCGTCGGGCACCGCGTCGGTGTCGGAGGCCACGCCATCCCCCGCCGGAGAGTCGTCCAGTGGCGTGCCGGGGATGTAGCGGGGCGCGACGACGAGGGGGAACCGGAAGGTCGCCTGGTCGTCCTCGTAGGGGAGCGGCTGGTTCAACGTCAGCCGGATGGTGACGCGCTCGCCGGGCAGGATGTTGCCCACCCGCATGGTGAAAACGTCGGGGCGGTCCTCCTCGGCGATGGCGGCCCGCCGGCCCGCGGCGATGGCGGCGTCGTAGTCGTGGCGCGCCTGCTCCCGTTCCTTGAGCACCCCTTCGATGACCCGGTCGGCGGCCTCCATGCGCAGCGCGGTGACCGCGGCGCGGTCCGGCAGCGGGAAGACGTAGGTGGCCTCCAGCGGCACGTCGAACGGGTTGCGGAAGCCCTGCGTCAGCTCGATTCCCGCGGCGAGCCCGGTGATCGAGGCCTTGATGTCGACGGCGTCGAGAGGCAGGTTCCCCCGGTCGGTGGACAGGGCGCCGAGCCCGCCCTCGGGATCCGGTGGCGCCTCGGAGTCGGGCAGGGGACTGATGTGGACGGTCACTGAGGCCTCCCGGAGGGGTCGATGTGCGTGTCCAAGGGGGCGAGCAGCCCGCGGCGCCGTAGCTCGTCGAGCAGTGGACGGGCGGCGCTCGCGATCGCGGCGAGATCGTCCTGGCTGAGCGTCGGAGCGTCGAGCATCACGGTGAGGCCGGGCGCCAGGCGCACGCCTTGGACGAGGGAAGCGTGTTCGTGTCCGGCTGGGCCTGGGGCCGTGTCGCCCAAGGGCGATGCGTTTGTGCTTGGGGCTGATGCGGTCGCGGCGGGGCGGCTTTCGCGTGAGGCGTTACCGCTGGGGGTTGGAGCGGGGGCGTCCAGGGATGAGGCTGCGGCCTGTGGTGCCTCTGGAAGGGCGGCGCCCCTCTTTGGTTGGGAGACGTTGTGCTGGGGCGGCGCTTCCGTCTCTGGGAATGGGGCGGCCTCGGGGGCTGGCGAAGCCTTCCGCTGAGGGGGCGCGTCGTTGCGGTCGCCGCCGCTTGCTGTGGATGCGGCGACGTGGGCGCGGCGGGGGCTGGTGGTGGCCGCAGGAGGTAGGGCCGGTGAGGAGGCTGGGCTGTTCGCATCCGAGGTGTGGCGGATGTCGGCTTTCCAGGTCACGTCCGAGGGAGTGTCGGGCGTGGTCGGGCGGGTGGCCCAGAAGCGGCTTCGCGGCTGAGCGGCCTCTGCTGTCTCGGTGCCGGCCGGCGCGCCGGGGAGTTGGGCGATCTCGCGCAGGGTGTCGTCGGTGGCGCCCGCCAGTTCGAGCTGGATCTCGGCGATCGTGCGGCCGGCGGCCTGGCGTCGCTTGACGGCCACGATCTGCAGCAGGTGTCGCGGGCCGTACACGGCGGTGCGGCCGCGGCGCCCGAGCGGCGGGTCGACCAGCCCGATCGTGGTGTACCAGCGGATCAGCCGTTCGTTGGGCAGGTCCCGCACCCGGCCGTTGACGTGCAGCGGATCGCCCGCCGACAGGGCGGCGACGGCCCGCTCGGCCAGTTCGCTGATCGTCCAGGTGCCTGCCATGCCACCCATGATGACACTGTCATTGTGACACTGTCAATATCGTTCTTGATCTTGATCGTCGGCGGCCGGCGGATTTCGGCCGCCGGAAGTGGCGGGCGGCATGGCCGACGGGGTGAGCAGTGGGCGGCTGCGGTGCAGGACGGATCTGCGGCGGTGTCCCGTTGGGGTCTGTGGGAGAGGAGTGCTGCGCCGGTGGTCCTGCTGCGGTGCTGGCAGGGCGTGCGGAGTCTGATGTGGAGGTGGTTTTGCCGGGGTGAGAGTTGGTTTCGGCCGCGGTGTGCGCTGGCGTGAAGGTTTGCCGCCGTGTGACGGTATTGCGCTGGCGATTCTGATTGAGGGGCAGCTGTTCCGGTCGAGGGAGGCTGTAGGGCGGTTGGTTTCGTTCGCGAGTGAGGGGTTGTGTCGGGATGCGGCCCGCTTTGCCGCTATTACGTGAGGTGATCTTGCTGTCGCACTGAGCTACTCGCGGCAGGTGGTGAGGTTCGGGCATGAGGCGGTCAATGCAGGCATCGCACGCTGGTAATGGCGATCTGGTGGAAATTGGTTATGTATCGAGGGCCGGGCATTCCGATCTTGTGGAATTGGCGGTAGAGGGGTCGTGGAACACTTACCTTGCAGGGCATGGACGACCGTCTATTGGTCGAGGCCCTGCGTGAACGGGACCCGGCCGCACCGGCGGCGGTGTACGACGCCTATGCCGGACGCCTTTACGGGTACTGCTGGTTCCACCTGCGCGACCGGGACGCCGCGCAAGCGGCGTTGCGGGACTCGTTCATCGTGGCCGAGGCGCATATCGGGCGGCTGCGCGACGCCGATCGGTTCTGTGCCTGGCTCTACGCCATCGCCCGTTTGGAGTGCGCGCGCCGTCTGCCCGGGGACGACCAGCCTCCCGACCTGCCCGTCGCCAGCCATGACCAGGACGACGTCGACCAGCGTGTGATGGCGTGGCAGGCCGTCCAGGCCCTGGAACCGCTCAGCCGGGAGATGCTCGAACTGCGGGTGCGGCACCGATTGCCGGTGTCCGACCTGGCGGCGGTGGTCGGCCTGCCCGTCAAGGATGTGGAGAGCCACCTCCGGCGCGCTCACTCCGCCCTTGAGGCGGCTCTGACCGCCGAGATCCTCGCCCACAAGGGCCCGTATGGCTGTGCCGGACGCGGGGCATTGCTGCGGCAGCGACGTGGCCCCTTCACGGGGGATCTCAACGAGCGGCTCTTGCGGCACGCCCGTGAGTGCGACGTGTGCCGGGCCCTGCGTCCCCGGACGGTGTCGGCGGTCAAGGTGTACGGGCTGCTGCCATGGGCCCGCCCGCCTGCGTCCCTACGGGCACGGGTGATGGCCTGCTTCTACGACCCCGAGTTGGTGGGCTACCGGTTGTTCGTCGCAACGCGCGTCGGCGCGTTCGGTCCGGCAGGCTTTCCCAAGCAATCGCGCCATTCCGCCTCTTCGCGCTGGATGTCACGGTCGGGGCGCCGTCTTCCGTACGTGGGGCGGCGTCCCGCGGCGGGGCGTGCGGTGGCGGCCGTGGCGGTGGTCGTGTTGCTGCTGGGAGGCGGTGGGGTGGCTTTCCGCTGGCTGATCGCGGCAGAGGGCGGCACGGGTACGGCGGCGGCCGGGGCCGGGGGCTTCCCGCGTCCGTCGGTGCCGTCCGCGTTGCCGTTGCCTACGGGCGGCGAGCCGTCGCCGGGGGCGGACGTCGGAAGCGCCCCCGTGGCGGCGACCTATCCGCTTGGCGCGCGCGTCTCGTCCGCCCCGCCTACGGCACTGGTGAATCTTCCGGGGGTTCGCCTCGTGGACCACGGGGACGCCCGCAGCCAACCCGCCGGCCTGGCAGTGGCGCCTCTCTACTTGGACCTGGCAGGGGGCGCTCACGGCACACTCCAACTGACTGCCGAGGGCGGTCCGGTGAACTGGCGGGCGAAGCCATGGGGACCCATACGGCTCGGCCGGACCTCCGGACGCATCGAGGCAGGGAAGACCGTCACGCTCGACGTGGACGTCACCAGGCGTGGCGGCTCGACGGGGGAAGGCGGCGTCGTCTTCCAACCCGGCGGTGTGGGAGTGCGCGTCATGTGGCGTCCGCCCACCCAGCCCGACCCGACGACACGTCCGAGGCCCAGCGACTCCGATCCCACGGTGTCGTCGCCGCAGCCGTCCCCTTCCGACCCGTCCCCTTCGGCTCCAACTCCGTCGGACTCGCCGCCGTCAGAGACGAGCACGCCGCCGCCCCCCTCGTCCCGTGAGCCCGACACGCCGTCGCCCTCCGAAGGAACACCGCAACCGCAGGGCTCCGGCGCCTGAACAGGTCGGCCAGTGCTGCGCTGCGTCCGGTCGGGTGTCCGCGTCCGTTGGGACGACCCGGGGTGGAAGGTTGCAGCGTGTGCGTTCTGATCGCTTAGGGTAGTGATCTCTGTGGCCTGAGTGACTGACTCGCACCCGTGGGGCTGTGCGAGAAGTCCTCGCGTCAGGTGATCACGGTGGGGGGGACCGTGTTTCTGGGAACGCGCACGGGGCAGCGGCCGTCAGCGCGCCGGTGGAGTGCGGCCAAGCGCCTGGTGTCCCTGGGCGGCATCGCCGTCTTCACGGTGACGGGCGTACCGCCCGTTCCTGGGTTCGAGGCTTCTCCGGGGGCGGCCGCGACCACCCCCGGCCCGGCGATGGCCGATCCGGTGCCGGACGCCCGCGACGTGGACCAGGCCAGGCGTCGTGCGGAAGAACGCGCTGACGAGGTGGCCCGGACCAAAGTGCGGTTCGCGCAGGCCACGGGCGAACTCGACCGGCTCGCGGCCGCAGCCGCGCTCGCCGTGGAGCGCTACAACGGCGAGCAGGTCAAACTCGCCAGGGCGGCCGCGGCCTACCGGGACGCCCTGACGCGCTTGGCCGAGGCCGAACGCAGGCACTCACAGGTCCGTTCGAACCTGGCCGCGTTCGCCGCCGAGGCGTACCAAGCCAACACCGGCTACAACGCCTGGCCGTCGGTCGTCGCCGGGGGCGACGGGCCGCAGGGCTTCATGGACCGCGCCGGCCTCCTGGAAGTGCTCGCGCGCCGCCGTACAGGGCTCCTCCAAGCGTTGGAGGCCGCCCGCAACGTCGCCGGCGTGTTCCGCGCGCAAGCCCAGTCGGCACTGGCCGAACAGAACGCGGCGACCCGGCGGGCGATGCGGGCCCGCCAGATGGCCGAACAGGCCGTGCAGCGGCAGCAGGAGGCCGTCCGGGAGATCGGTGCGGAGAAACGGCGTCTGGAACGCGAACTCGGCATCGCCCGGGAACGCGCCGACGATCTGGCTCGCCAGCGTCGTCAGGCGGTGGCGAGCGCCAACGCCACGAGGGTCGACCTGGAGGGGAGTCACGCCCAGGGGTCGGCCGTGGTCCGGGCAGCGCTTCGGTGGCTCGGCACGCCGTACTCGTGGGGCGGGGGCACCGTCCGCGGGCCCAGCTACGGCATCGCGCACGGCTCCCGTATTCACGGATTCGACTGCTCGGGGCTGGCGATGTACGCGTGGGCCAAGGCGGGCGTGCAACTCGACCACTGGACCGGTACGCAGTGGACGTCGGGGCCGCACATCCCACTGAACCGTCTCCGCCCGGGCGACCTGGTGTTCTACGCGTACAACACCGCCGACCCAGACACCATCCACCACGTCGGATTGTTCATCGGCAAGGGACGCATGGTGGAAGCCCCCTACACGGGGGGCAGGGTGCGCATCTCCAGCATCTGGCGCCCGGGGCTCATCGGCGCCACCCGTCCAGACAGGTGAGCCGTGGCGTCCGGCGGGGCGCCCGACAGCGGCGGCAGGGGCGGGGCGGTGGCGGTGGCGCGGTCACGGCCGGAGGACGGCGGGAGCGGATCGGCGCCGTCCGGCCTGCCCCGCCCAGCCGACGACGACTCGGGTCAACGACCGGGCACGGGCGGTCAGTGGCCGCCCTTGTGGTCGCCCAGGTCGGCGGCGCGCTTGAGGGAGCGCTCGATCTCGGCCTCGGCCTCGACGCGGCCCACCCAGCTGGCGCCCTCGACGGACTTGCCGGGCTCCAGGTCCTTGTAGACCTCGAAGAAGTGCTGGATCTCCAGGCGGTCGAACTCCGGCACGTGGTGGATGTCGCGCAGGTGCTCCATACGCGGATCGGTGGCCGGGACGCACAGGACCTTGTCGTCGCCCCCGGCCTCGTCCGTCATGCGGAACATTCCGACCGCGCGGCAGCGGATCAGGCAGCCGGGAAACGTCGGCTCCTGCAGCAGCACCAGGGCGTCCAGCGGGTCGCCGTCCTCGCCCAGGGTGTCCTCGATGAACCCGTAGTCGGCCGGATACTGCGTCGAGGTGAACAACATCCGGTCCAGGCGGATGCGACCGGTCTCGTGGTCCACCTCGTACTTGTTCCGCTGACCCTTCGGGATCTCAATGGTGACGTCGAAATCCACGATGTCCTCCGCTCCCTGCGCCGTCGCAGTGAATAGTCTTTCGGGAGCCCGCGCGGGCGAGGGCGGCCCGCACAGGATGGTGTTCCCTTATACAAGGATGTCGCACGTTGGTGGGTGCTGAGGGGGAGAGGGGCGGTCACGTGCCGAAACGCACGCGCGCCCTCGTCATGGTCACACTTTCCCTCCTTCACGTCTCGACGGCAGGCGCGGGCATGGCAGTGGCCAAACTCACACCCGACCGACGCTTGTCCCCACAGCCACCTGGCGTTGCCGAACGCGAGCCGGTACGCACGTTCGCCACCGCCGTACCGGCCGGTGCCGCCGACGGCGTGGCGGACGCCTCCGTTCTGGGACGACGGCTCGCCGGGCTGCTCGGCGGCTCGCAGACCCCGACCAACGCGGTCGTGATCGACGCCCGTACCGGCCGGCAGCTGTTCGCCCAGAACGGTGACCGACCCGCCACGCCCGCGTCCACCACCAAGCTGGTCACGTCCGTGGCGGCGCTGGCCGCGCTCGGACCCGAGCACCGGATCGCCACCAAGGTCGTCCGAGGCGGGGGCGGGGTCGTGCTGGTCGGCGGCGGGGATCCTACATTGACCGCGCTCCCCGCGTCCGCAGGGCAGGGGCGTCCGGCGTTCGCGTCGCTGGCCGATCTCGCGCGGCAGACGGCCGCGGCCCTCAAGGCGTCCGGCACGCGTCGCGTGCGCGTGGACTACGACGCGACCGCCTACCAGGGCCCGCGCACCGCCGCGGGCTGGAAGCCCAACTACCTGCCGGACGGCGAGGTCGCCCCCGTGAGCGCGCTCACTGTGGACGAGGGCAGGGTCGCCCCTGGCACGCTCACCAAGTCCCGTGTGGGCGACCCACCCGCCGCAGCGGCCGCTGCGTTCGCGCGCATGCTCACCCGTAACGGCGTCGCCGCCACCCGGGGCCGTCCGACCAGGGCGCCCGAGGACGCTGCCCGGCTCGGCGCCGTGCAGTCACCGCCGTTGTCGGTGCTGGTGGAGCATCTGATGACCGAGAGCGACAACGACGTCGCCGAAGCGGTCGCCCGTCAGGTGGCGATGAACAGGGGGTATCCGCCCTCCTTCGCCGGGGGCGCCCAGGCCGTCATGGAGGTTCTCGGCGAACTCGGCGTTTCCGCCGGGGTGATGGTCAACGACGGTAGCGGGCTGTCCACGGGCAACCGGATCACGCCGATCGCGCTGGCGCGGCTGGTCGCCCTCGCCGCGTCGGACGACCGTCCCCAACTGCGTGCGGCGATCACCGGCATGCCGGTGGCGGGGTTCTCCGGCACCCTGTCCCCGCCCCGCTACATGGCCCCCTCCAGTGCGGCGGGCGCCGGCCTCGTCCGGGCCAAGACGGGGACGCTCGCGGGAGTCAGCACGCTGGCCGGATACGCCTACGACGCCGACGGGCGCCTGCTGGCGTTCGCGTTCATGGCGGGGGACGGGACGGGCACGGTGGACCCCTCCCGTCTCGACGCCCTCGCCGCCGTCGTCGCCTCCTGTGCCTGCACCTGAGCCCGCCCCGGCCGTTTCTGAGGCCGCGCCCGCGCGCGCTTGGGGCCGCCGCCGCGCGCGCTTGGCCGCCTCGGCCCGCGTTTGGGGGCGAACTGAGGGTGGAGTACGCGGTTCTCCGAGGGTATGGATGTGGTCGTACGGGAGATAACGGAATCGGTTGTTCGTTGAACGATCTGCAGGGGCGCTCAGGCGCCGGGGTCGAAACGTACGGTGGAGTACATGAGCGCCTCAATGATCGATTGGAACGTCGCGGTGCAGACCGGCACCCGGCTCGTCCGGCCGGGGCCGCAGGTCGGGCAGGCCGAGGCGCGCGAGGTGGTGGCGCAGCTGCGCGAGCTGTCCCGCGTCGCACACGGGCATGTCGGCGACTTCACCGGCATGCGGGCGGAGGCCGCCCCCGCCCCGGCGACGATCGTGGACAGGCCCGGCTGGATCCGTGCGAACGTGGACGGCTTCCGGGTGGTGCTCGAACCCCTCATGGAGCAGATGGCCGAGCGCCGTGGGACGGGGTTGCTCGGCAGTGGGGGCGCGGGCGTCGTCGTGCAGGCCGTGGGCTCCCGCGTGACCGGCATGCAGGTGGGCGCGATCCTCGCGTACATGGCGAGCCGGGTGCTGGGCCAGTACGAGCTGTTCCTGCCTCCGGACCCGTCCGGCCGTGCTCCCACCGGAAGACTCACCCTGGTCGCCCCCAACATCGTCCAGGTGGAGCAGGAGCTCGGCGTGGACGCGCGGGACTTCCGCCTCTGGGTGTGCCTGCACGAGGAGACGCACCGCGCCCAGTTCACCGGGGTTTCGTGGCTGCGCGAGTACGTCCAGGACCAGATGACCAAGTTCCTGCTCGCCTCCGACCTCGACCCCGGGGCGCTGCTGGACCGCCTGAGGGACGCGGCCGACGCGATCGCCGACGCCGTGCGCGGCGGTGAGTCCAGCCTGATCGACGCGATCCAGACCCCCGAGCAGCGCGAGATCCTGGACCGGCTCACCGCCGTGATGACGCTGGTCGAGGGGCACGGCGACTACGTCATGGACGCGGTCGGCCCCGAGGTGGTGCCGTCCGTCCAGCAGATCCGCGCCAAGTTCCAGCGGCGCCGTGAGGGCGGCACCCGCATGGACAAGACCATCCGGCGGCTGCTCGGCATCGACCTGAAGATGCGGCAGTACGCCGAAGGGTCGCGGTTCGTCCACCGGGTGGTGGCCGAGGTCGGCATGGACGGCTTCAACCGGGTGTGGGATTCGGCCGAGACGCTGCCCACCCACGACGAGATCAAGGAGCCGGCACTGTGGATGGACCGGGTGCTCGGCCCCCGAGCCATCGAGGCGACGACTCCCGATGCGCAGACCCCCGAGGCCAACGGGGCGTGAACGCCGCCATCTCGTCCGGCCCCGGGCGCGTCACCGGCGGGCGGTAGGGGCAATGGGGCCTGACCCGGCCGTGGCGACGGTTCGTGTGGCGGTACGGCGCGTCCTCGACATGCTGCCGCCCGAACGCATGGTGCTCGTCGCGTGCAGCGGCGGCGCCGACTCGCTCGCGCTGGCGGGGGCGCTGGCGTTCGAGGCTCCCCGGGCGGGGCGTCCGGCGGGGGGCGTCACGATCGACCACGGCCTGCAGGAGGGCTCGGCCACGCGCGCGGAGAAGGTCGTCAGGGCGATGGCAGACCTCGGGCTCGACCCGGCGGGGGCGATCAACGTCACGGTGGGGGACCATGGCGGGCCGGAGAACGCGGCCCGGGACGCCCGTTACGCCGCCCTCGACGAGACCGCCGCCAATCTGGGGGCGGCCGCCGTGCTGTTGGGGCACACCAGGGACGACCAGGCCGAGACCGTCCTGATGGGGCTCGCCCGAGGCTCGGGAGCCCGTTCGCTCGCGGGCATGCCTCCCTCGTTCGTCCGCACCCTTGAGGCGCGGGAGATCCGCTATGTGCGGCCGCTTCTGGACATCGACAGGGCCACCACGCGACGGGCGTGCCTGGCCATGGGACTGGAACCCTGGGACGACCCCCACAACGACGATCCCGCGTACACGCGCGTTCGCGTACGCCACGAAGCGTTGCCCGTCCTGGAGAAGGCGCTCGGCCCCGGAATCACCGAGGCGCTTGCCCGTACCGCACGTATGCTGCGCGACGACGCCGACGCCCTGGACGGCATCGCCGACCGCTCCTACGCCGATTGCGAAACCACCGCGCCAGAACCGTTCTCCGTGGCGCTCACCCTGGACGGCCTGGCAGGGCTTCCCAAGGCCGTACGCACACGGGTGCTGAGGAAGGCGGCGATAGCCGCGGGCAGCCCACCCGGTACGCTCGCGGCCGTTCACGTGGAACACGTGGATCGGCTGGTCACCGCCTGGCGCGGACAGCGGCACGTCGACCTGCCCGGGGGCGTGCGCGCGTACCGGCGAGAGGGAAGGCTGCTGTTCGGCCCGGGCCGGCCCGAGTGACTATGCGTTTCCCGGAGGGTGGGGTAGTGGACGAGAAGGACCTGGGCGCCGACCTGGCGAAGGTGCTCATCCCGGAGGATCAGCTCCAGGCCAAGGTGCGCGAGCTGGCGGCGCAGGTGGACGCCGACTACGCCGGCAAGGACCTGCTGCTGGTCGGTGTGCTCAAGGGCGCCGTGATGATCATGGCGGACCTTGCCCGGACGCTGCACACACCTGTCTCCATGGACTGGATGGCGGTGTCCTCGTACGGCTCGGGCACCAAGTCGTCGGGGGTCGTGCGTATCCTGAAGGACCTGGACGCAGACATCATGAACCGGCACGTTCTGATCGTCGAGGACATCATCGACTCGGGCCTGACGCTGTCGTGGCTGGTCAGCAATCTGCGCTCACGCGGCCCGGCCTCGCTGGAGATCTGCGCGCTGCTGCGCAAGCCGGAAGCGGTCAGGACCGAGGTGGACGTCCGCTACATCGGGTTCGACATTCCGAACGAGTTCGTCGTCGGGTATGGCCTGGACTATGCCGAGAAGTATCGGAATCTGCCCTTTGTGGGGACGCTGGCGCCCCACGTTTACGGAGGTGAGAGCGTCTGAGGGAGCCCGGCACCGGCGTCGGTGAAGCGCCCGCGCGGGGCCGCGGAGACCCCGCGGACGGCCGTCAGGGAACATCAGACCGGCGTGGATCGTTGCATTGGAGGCTGACGGGTATACCGGAAGGATCAGGGATCCGCGCTGGCTGCGCCCCCCGCTCCGCCCGGTGTACCGTCGGTGTCCCGGACCTGCGCCGGGGAAACCGCCCGGTGGGGCCGGTCGCCTCGGCGGGCCGGGGGCTCCGGCGAGGGTCCGCCGCACGCATGGAGCCGGATCACAGTGGCGTCCGTCCTGCGGGACGGGCGAGGATCGCAATAGGAGGGACGGGCCCCGGAGGGGTTACCGGATAAATGGACGTGAAACGCTACTTTCGCGGGCCGCTGCTGTGGATCCTGCTGTTGGGCCTCTTGGTCGCCATGGTCATGTGGGGGATGAACCCCGGCCGCTCGTACGAGAAGACCGACACCTCCAAGGTGGTCCAGGAGATCGCCGCCGGCCAGGTCCGCTCCGCCAAGATCATTGACAAGGACCAGCGGATCGAGGTCACCCTCACCAACGGCAAGCACCAGCAGGCGAGCTGGGTCGACGGCCAGGGACTGCGGCTGCAGGAGCAGCTCCAGCAGCAGGCCCAGGCCGGCAAGCTGCCCGGGGGTTACAACGTCGAGGTCCCCAAGCAGAGCTTCTTCCTCAACCTGCTGTTCAGCCTGCTGCCCATCGTGGTCATCGTGCTGATCTTCCTGTTCATCATGAACCAGATGCAGGGCGGCGGCTCGCGGGTGATGAACTTCGGCAAGTCCAAGGCCAAGCTGATCACCAAGGACACGCCGAAGACCACGTTCGCGGACGTGGCCGGGGCCGACGAGGCCCTGGAGGAGCTTGAGGAGATCAAGGACTTCCTGCAGAACCCGGCCAAGTTCCAGTCGATCGGCGCCAAGATCCCCAAGGGCGTGCTGCTGTACGGCCCGCCCGGCACCGGCAAGACCCTGCTGGCGCGCGCCGTGGCCGGCGAGGCCGGTGTGCCCTTCTACTCGATCTCCGGTTCCGACTTCGTCGAGATGTTCGTCGGCGTCGGCGCCTCCCGGGTGCGCGACCTGTTCGAGCAGGCCAAGGCCAACGCCCCGTCGATCATCTTCATCGACGAGATCGACGCCGTCGGCCGGCACCGCGGCGCGGGCCTGGGCGGCGGCCACGACGAACGTGAGCAGACCCTCAACCAGCTGCTGGTCGAGATGGACGGCTTCGACGTCAAGGGCGGCGTCATCCTGATCGCCGCCACGAACCGGCCCGACATCCTCGACCCGGCGCTGCTGCGTCCCGGCCGCTTCGACCGCCAGGTCACCGTTGACCGTCCCGACCTGGAGGGCCGCAAGGGCATCCTGCGGGTGCACGGCCGCGGCAAGCCGTTCGCGCCCGACGTCGACTTGGACGTCATCGCCCGGCGCACCCCCGGCTTCACCGGCGCCGACCTGGCCAACGTGATCAACGAGGCGGCGCTGCTGACCGCGCGGTTCGACCGCAAGCTGATCGACATGGACACCCTGGAGGAGTCCATCGACCGGGTCATGGCCGGCCCGGAGCGCAAGACCAGGGTCATGTCCGAGAAGGAAAAGAAGATCATCGCCTACCACGAGGGCGGGCACGCACTGGTGGCGCACGCGCTGCCGAACGCCGACCCCGTGCACAAGGTGACGATCCTGCCGCGCGGCCGCGCCCTCGGCTACACCATGACCCTGCCGATGGAGGACAAGTTCCTCACCACCCGGTCGGAGATGACCGACCAGCTGGCCATGCTGCTGGGCGGCCGCACCGCCGAGGAGCTGGTGTTCCACGAGCCGACCACCGGCGCGGCCAACGACATCGAGAAGGCCACCTCGATCGCCCGCAACATGGTGACCGAGTACGGCATGAGCGAGCGCCTCGGCGCCCGCAAGTTCGGCACCGGCGCGGGCGAGGTGTTCCTCGGCCGTGACGTCGGCCACGAGCGCGACTACTCCGAGGACATCGCCTCCGCGATCGACGACGAGGTCCGCCGCTACATCGAGGCCGCGCACGACACCGCCTGGGAGATCCTCGTCGAGTACCGCGACGTCCTCGACGACCTGGTACTGCAGCTCATGGAGAAGGAGACCCTCTCCAAGGAGCAGGTGCTGGAGATCTTCGCGCCGATCCGCAAGCGGCCGCACCAGAACTCCTACACCGGCTACGGCAAGCGGCTGCCGTCCGACCGGCCACCGGTCCTGACGCCCAAGGAGCTGGCCCTGCTCGGCCCGCAGGACGTCGCGGACCTGACCAAGAACAACGGCCAGGGATCGGGCCAGGCAGAGCCCGCCCCCGACCACCCGTCCTCGGGCGAGAGCTGATCGTCTTGACCGAACGGTACGACGACGACGCGTTCCGGGACCCGGCGGCCGACCTGGCCGCCGGGTCCACCGGCGTCTCCGGTGACCCCGCCGCCAACGGCGGCGAGCCCGCCACCACCGGCGAGCCCGCCGGCTCCGGCCTGGTGGTGCCGGGCCGCGGCGAACGCGTCTTCGACCACGCGCGCATCGAACGCGCCGTCCGCGAGATCCTCATCGCCATCGGCGAGGACCCCGACCGCGACGGCCTGCGCGAGACCCCCGCCCGGGTCGCCCGCGCCTACGCCGAGCAGTTCGCCGGCCTCCGCCAGGACCCCGAGGACGCCCTGAACAAGGTCTTCGAGGCCGACCACGACGAGATGGTCCTGGTCAAGGACATCGAGGTCTACTCGATGTGTGAACACCACCTCACGCCGTTCCACGGGCTGGCGCACGTCGGGTACACGCCGAACGAGAAGGGCCACATCACCGGCCTGTCGAAGCTGGCGCGGCTGGTGGACGTGTACGCCCGGCGGCCGCAGGTGCAGGAACGGCTGACCAGCCAGGTCGCCGACGCGCTCATGCGGATCCTGGAGCCGCGCGGGGTGATCGTGGTGATCGAGGCCGAGCACCTGTGCATGACCATGCGCGGCGTGCGCAAGCCGGGCGCCAAGACGGTGACCTCGGCCGTGCGCGGCGCGTTCCGAGACCGTCCCGAGACACGCGCCGAGGCCATGGGGCTGATCCTCGGAAGCTGACCCGACGCCACCGACGGGCCCTCGCCGTGACGGCGGGGGCCCTGTTCGTCGGTGGGCGTCCCGGGTCACCGTTGGTAAGGGGCCGTGGACCGGGGCAACGCGATCAAGGCATAGGGTTGGAACATGACCGACGCCGCCGTCCCAGGGCTGCCCACGCCAGGGCGCTGCCTCGTCATGGGCGTGGTCAACGTGACGCCGGACTCCTTCTCCGACGGCGGCGCCTGGTTCGACGTCGACAAGGCGATCCGGCACGGGCTGGACCTCGTGGCCGAGGGCGCCGACCTGATCGACGTGGGCGGCGAGTCGACCCGTCCCGGAGCGCAGCGGGTGTCGCGCGAGGAGGAGCTGCGCCGGGTCGTCCCCGTGATCGAGGCGCTGTCGGCCGAGGGGATCCCGGTCAGCATCGACACCATGCGCGCCGAGGTGGCCGAGGCCGCGGTGGCCGCCGGTGCCCGGCTGGTCAACGACGTCAGCGGCGGCCTCGCCGACCCGGACATGCCGCGCGCGGTGGCGGCGGCGGGCGTGCCGTACGTGGTGATGCACTGGCGCGGGCACAGCCACGACATGCAGACGCGGGCCGTGTACGACGACGTCGTCCGGGAGGTCCGCGACGAGCTGCTGAGCCGGGTGGACGCGGTGCTGGACGAGGGCGTCGACCCGTCCATGATCGTGCTGGACCCGGGGCTGGGGTTCGCCAAGCACGCCGAGCACAACTGGATGTTGCTGGCCCACCTGGACGTCCTGCACGACACCGGCTACCCGGTGCTGGTGGGCGCCTCCCGCAAACGCTTCCTGGGACGGCTGCTGTCGGGCCCGGACGGAACGCCGCGTCCGTTCGCCGACTGCGACGACGCCACAGTGGCGGTGTCCTCCCTGGTCGCGGCGGCGGGCGCCTGGTGCGTACGCGTGCACCACGTGCGCCCCAACGCCGACGCCGTCCGGGTGGCGGCCGCAGTACGCACCGCCGCGGCCAAGACCGCACCCCTCCCCTCGTCCTCGACAAGCCCCCAGTCCAGCCCCCCGCCCCACGGGAACCCGCAGCCCGACAACGCCGCGCAGGCCGAAGGTCGCATGCAAGCCGGTGGTACGCAGGCTGGTGGTGCCGCGCAGGCCGGTGGTCTCGCGCAGGGTGGTGGTGGCGCGGCGCAGGCTGGTGGTGGTGTTGTGCAGGCGGGTGGTGTGGGGCGCTTGGGAGAGTTGCGTGGCGACGGGGGGTTGTGGGGTGGCGGTGGTGGTGTGCAGGGTGGCAGGCGATGAGTCGTGCGGTGGAGCGTGACGAGCTGGTCGAGGCCAACGCCGAGTTCTACGCGGCGTTCGAGGCGGGCGACCTGGACCGTATGTCGGCGGTGTGGGCGGACGGGCCGTACGCGTCCGGCGTGACCTGCGTGCATCCGGGGTGGACCCGGTTGCGCGGGCGGGACGAGGTGTTGCGGTCATGGGCGCTGATCATGGCGAACACCGAGTACATCCAGTTCGTGCTGACCGATGTCGAGGCCGACGTTTACGGCGAGCAGGCCGTGGTGACGTGCAAGGAGAACATCCTGACCGCCGAGGAGGGCGCCGAGAACGGATTCCTGGCCGCGGGAAGCATGATCGCGACGAACGTGTTCGTCCGCGTCGGCGGAGGCTGGCGGCTGCTGGTCCATCACGGGTCCCCGATTCTGAACGACACAGAGGAGCAATGAGCTGGACCGGATAGAACTGCGCGGGCTCCGCGCCCGGGGGCGGCACGGCGCGCTGCCCGCCGAGCGGGAGCTGGGCCAGGAGTTCGTGGTGGACGTCACGCTGGGTCTGGACACCCGCCCGGCGGCGGCCGACGACGACCTGTCCCGTACCGTCGACTACGGATCTCTCGCCGACCGGCTGGTCGCCGTCGTGGAGGGCGAACCCGTCGCCCTCATCGAGACGCTGGCCGACCGGCTGGCGGGAGTCTGCCTGCAGGACCGGGCGGTGGCCGAGGTGGAGGTCACCGTCCACAAGCCGCACGCCCCGGTGCCGCACCCCTTCACGGACGTGGCCGTGAGGATCAGGAGGAGTCGTCCATGACAGCGTCCGAGCGTATGCCCGACCGCACCGCGACCGGTGGCCACATGCTGGTCGCCCATCGCGTCGTGTTCTCCCTGGGCAGCAATCTCGGCGACCGGCTGGACAACATTCAGGAGGCCGTCGACGCGCTGTTCGACGCGCCCGGCCTGGACTTCGTGGCGCTCTCCCCGGTTTACGAGACCGCCCCGTACGCCCCGCCCGGCGAGACCCTTCCCGAGCAGGGCGACTACCTGAACGTCGTGCTGGTGGCCGACACCCGGCTGCCACCCGAGAACCTGCTGGAGCGGGTCCTCAACATCGAGAACTCGATGCGGCGCACGCGCGAGGTCCGCTGGGGCCCGCGCACGCTGGACATCGACATCGTGATGTTCGGCAACATCACCTCCGACGACCCCGACCTGACGCTGCCGCACCCGCGCGCGCACGAGCGGGCGTTCGTGCTGGTGCCGTGGGCCGACATCGAACCGGACGTGCTGCTGCCCGGGCACGGACGCGTCGGCGACCTGGCCGCGGCCAAGCAGGCCGAGGCCGCGACCGCGGTGCGCCGCCGCGACGACCTGAGCCTCCAGCCTCCTGCATGAGACCGTCCCGCCCGACGTTCCTGCTCGCCCTGGTGATCGTCATCGGACTGATCACCTGGGCGGTGCTGGACACCGCGTACGTGTCGCTGCCGCCGCTGCCGTGGACGGCGGTGCCGACCCTGCTGCTGCTTGCGCTGGGCGAGGCGTTCACGGGCGTGAACATCCTGCGCCGCATCCGGCGACGGCCGGGGACCAAGCCGGTGGAGCCGCTGGTCGTCGCCCGGATGGCGGCCCTGGGCAAGGCCAGCGCGCACGCCGCGGCCGTCCTGGCGGGCGTGTTCGCCGGGTTCGCGGCCGCGCTGTCGGGGTCGCTGGACAAGCCGACTCCGCGCGAGGACTTCTTCGTCAGCACCGCCACCTTCGTGGCCGCCGTGGTCCTGGTGGGCGCGGCGTACTTCCTGGAGTACGCCTGCCGCGTCCCCAAGGGCCCGGACGAGGAGCACCACGACCGGGGGGCCTCCCGAGCCTGAGACGGCCGAGGCTCGGCGGCCCCCGGCCGCGTCGGGCGCCGCGCCGGGCGCCGGGGCGGGGGTCCCGCGCCGCCTACTTGTCGACGTCGCCGACGACGAAGAACATCGACCCCAGGATGGCGATCATGTCGGCGACCAGGTTGCCGGGCAGCAGTTCCGACAGCACCTGGATGTTGTTGTACGAGGCGGACCGCAGTTTCAGCCGCCACGGGGTCTTCTCGCCGCGTGAGACGAGGTAGTAGCCGTTGATGCCGAGGGGGTTCTCCGTCCAGGCGTAGGTGTGGCCCTCGGGGACCTTCAGCACCTTCGGCAGGCGCTGGTTGATCGGGCCGGGCGGCAGGTCGGCCAGGCGGTCCAGGCAGGCGTCGGCCAGGTCCAGCGAGGCGTACACCTGGTCGAGCAGGCACTCGAACCGGGCCAGGCAGTCGCCCTCGGTGCGGGTGACGACGCGCACGTCCAGGTCGCCGTAGGCCAGGTACGGCTCGTCGCGGCGCAGGTCGAAGTCGACGCCGCTGGCACGGGCGATGGGGCCGGACACCCCGTACTGCAGGATCTGCTCGCGGGTCAGGACGCCGACGCCGCGGGTGCGGGCCCGGAAGATCTCGTTCCCGAGGATCAGGTCGGCGATGTCGGACATGCCCGCCCGCACGTCGGCGATCGCGTGCCGGGTGCGGGCCGTCCAGCCGGCGGGCAGTTCCTCCTTCAGGCCGCCCACCCGGTTGAACATGTAGTGCATGCGGCCGCCGGAGACCTCCTCCATGACCCGCTGGAGCTGCTCGCGCTCGCGGAAGGCGTAGAAGATCGGCGTCATCGCGCCGACCTCCAGCGGATAGGAGCCGAGGAACATCAGGTGGTTGAGCACCCGGTTCAGCTCGGCCAGCAGGGTGCGCGCCCACACCGCGCGCGGCGGGGCCTCCATGCCGAGCATGCGTTCGGCGGCCAGCACCACGCCCAGTTCGTTGGCGAACGCCGACAGCCAGTCGTGCCGGTTGGCCAGCACGATGATCTGCCGGAAGTCGCGGACCTCGAACAGCTTCTCCGCGCCCCGGTGCATGTAGCCGATGATCGGCTCTGCGGTGGCGATGCGCTCGCCGTCCAGCGTGAGCCGCAGCCGCAGCACGCCGTGCGTGGACGGGTGCTGCGGGCCGATGTTGAGGATCATGTCCTCGGTGGCCAGTTCCTTGGCCCCCGCGCCGATCCCGACGATGCGTTCCGTGGTCATCCGCTTCGCCACCGTTCACCTGCGGGTGCGATGCTCATCTGCACATCGTCCCACGCTTCGGGCTCGCGGTATTCCGGCGGTTTCCGGTTGACTAGGACGCAATGAACCCCAGCCATGAGCGATACCCGCCCCCGCAGGCCCCCTCGACGGCGCCAAGGCAGCCTCCGGGCTCCCCCCAGCCGGGCGTTCCGCCTGCCGCGAACCCGCCCCAGAACGCGGCCCCGCCCCAGAACGCGGCCCCGTCGCAGGGCGCGGTCCCGTCGCAGGGCGCGGGCACGGCGTACGGCGTGACTCCGAATGCGGGCGCACCGAACCCGGGGGCGCCGAATCCGGGTGTGCCTATGGGTGTGCCGCAGTATCCGGCGGGACAGGCGTTTCAGCCCGGTGGCGGGCTGGCGTGGGCGGGGATCTCGAAGCGGTACACCTGGCATCGGCGGATCGCGGCGACGCTGTGGGCGGTGCCGATCGCGGCGCTCGGGGCGTTCCTGGTGTCACGCGGCGGCGGGGCGCTGGGGGCGGCCCTGTGGGGAGCCGCGGCGCTCATCTCGCTGGTGCTGGCGTGGGTCGTGGCCGAGCTGGCGTACCGGTCGTGGGGGTACGCCGAACGCGGTGACGACCTGCTCGTCATGCACGGCGTGTTCGTCAAGCGCCTGGTGGTGGTGCCGTACGGGCGGATGCAGTTCGTGGACGTCACGGCCGGCCTGCTGGAGCAGTGGATGGGCATCGCCACCGTGCGCATGCACACCGCCGCCGCCGCGACCGACGCGGTGATCCCCGGCCTGCCGGCCGCCGAGGCGGCCTCGCTGCGCGACCGTCTGGCGCAGAAGGGCGAGGAACGGAGCATGGGCTTGTGAGCGGCCCTCCTCAACCTCCAGCTCCGTACGGAGGGCCGTATCGAGCCCCGGGTGGTTACGGGCCTCCAGGGCCGCATGGGATGCCGCAGAGGCACCCGGCCGGATATCCGTATCCACCGGGCCCGCACGGGCCGTATTTCGGGCAGGCCCCACCGCCGGTGCGGTTCTCGGAGGGTGTGCATCGGCTGCACTGGGCGACCGGGCCGTTGCGGACGTTCGTTATTCTCAGCATCTACTTCGTGCTGCTGGGCCTGCCGTTGCTGCTGACCCAGACCGACGACGGCGTCGTCCTCGAAATCACCCCCGAGGTGGCGACGCGATTCCTCGTCGTCACCGTTCCCATGACGGTCATCACCGTGGGAGTGGGGCTGTGGACGTGGCTGGCCCTGCGGTTCCGCGTGGACGGCGACGACCTGGTGGTGGAGACGGGGCTGCTGCGCAAGCGCAAGCGGCGGATTCCGCTGTCGCGCGTCCAGGCCATCGACGTGGTGCGTCCCCTGGTGACGCGGCTGTTCGCCTTGGCCGAGGTACGGGTGGAGTTGGCCGGGGGCGAGCAGAGCGAGATCGCACTGCGTTACCTGGGGCGCAACACCGCGCAGCAGTTGCGCGCGGAGTTGCTGGCGCGCGCGGCGGGTCTTCCCGGCCACACCCCGGAGGCCCCGGAACGACCGTTGTGGCGGGTCTCCGGCGGGGCGCTGTTCGGTTCGCTCGTGTTGCGGCTGCCGGTCCTCGGCACGGCTCTGCTGCTCTTCGTGTCGCTGGTGCTGCTCCTGCTGTACGCGGAGCTGGGCATGCTGGCCGTGGCCATTCCCGCGTTGCTGGGCCTGGTGCGTGCCGTGGTCGCGCCCATGGTGATGTACGGCGCCTTCACCGTGGCGACGTCCCCCGACGGGATACGGCTGCGGTACGGGGTCCTGGAGACCCGTATGCAGACCGTCCCCCCGGGACGGGTGCAGGCCATCAGCATCGTGGAGCCGTCCCTGTGGCGGCCCTTCGGGTGGGCGCGGCTCGACGTGACCGTGGCCGGGTACGCGGGGGAGCGCCAAGCGCTGTCGTCCGTGTTGCTGCCCGTGGCGCCCCGGCAGGTGGCGCTGCACCTGGTGGCGCAGGTGTTTCCAGGGGCGAACGTGGACGCCGTCCAGCTTTTGCCCGCCTCGTCCAAGGGCCTCGCGGGCGGGGCGGCCAGCGCCGGCACCGACGACCGGGTGTTCGTGACCCGGCACGGCCACCTCTGCCGCCGCACGGACGTGATCGCGCACGCGCGAGCGCAGAGCGTGCGGCTGACGGTGAATCCGCTGCAGCGCCTGCTGGGGCTCGCCACCGTCCACATCGACGCGCCGCCGGGCCCGGTGCGGGTCGCGGCGGCCGACCGCGACCTCGGTGAGGCCCGCGCGATCGTCGAGTCGACGGCCCGGCGCGCCCAGGCCGCGCGAGCCGCCGGCGGCGACCCCGGCCGCTGGGCCGCCCGCTGACCCCGGCGCCCCCGCGGCGGTGGGGTTTGTGCAGCTTGGGGGGCATAGGGTCCGGGGTATGAGCGAAGTTCCTCCGGCGGAGCGGGAGTACGATCCGTGGTCGCCCGAGTTCGTGGCGGATCCGTATCCGGTGTTCGCGCGGCTGCGCGCCGAGCGGCCCGTCTTCTATCACGAGCCCACGGAGCAGTGGGTGGTCACGCGGCACGCGGACGTGGACGCGTTGCTGCGCGACCGGCGGCTGGGGCGGTCCTACCTGCACGTCGCCACCCACGAGGAGTTCGGCCGCGAGCCCGAGCCGGAGTTCCTCAAGCCGTTCTGGGACCTGATCCGCGCCGGGATGCTGGACGTGGAGCCGCCCGTGCACACCAGGCTGCGGCGGCTGGTGTCCAAGGCGTTCACCGCGCGGATGGTGGAGGGGCTGCGGCCCATGATCCGCGGGCTGGCCGAGGAGCTGGCCGGGGCGCTGGTCGCCGAGGGCGGCGGCGACCTGCTGGCCGAGGTCGCCGAGCCGCTGCCGGTCACCGTGATCGCCGAGATGCTGGGCGTGCCCGCGTCCGACCGCGGCCTGCTGCGGCCCTGGTCGGCCGACATCTGCGGGATGTACGAGCTGAACCCGTCGCCGGAGGCGCAGCGCACGGCGGTGCGCGCGGCCGTGGAGTTCTCCGACTACCTGCGCGGCCTGGCCCGCGAGCGGCGGGCCGCGCCCCGCGACGACCTGATCAGCGCGCTGGCCCAGGTGGTGGACGAGGGCGACCGGCTCACCGAGGACGAGCTGGTCGGCACCTGCGTGCTGCTGCTCAACGCCGGGCACGAGGCGACGGTCAACGCCACCGGCAACGCCTGGTGGGCGCTGTTCCGCAACCCGGGTGAGCTGGAGCGGCTGCGCGCCGACCACTCGCTCGTGCCGTCGGCCGTCGAGGAGCTGCTGCGCTACGACACCCCGGCGCCGATGTTCGAACGGTGGGTGCTGGAGGACGTCCAGGTGGCGGGGGTCGACATTCCGCGCGGTGCCGAGGTGGCGCTGCAGTTCGCCTCCGCCAACCGGGACGAGGACGTGTTCCCTGAGCCCGACCGTCTCGACCTGGGGCGCGACCCCAATCCGCACATCACGTTCGGGCTGGGCATTCACTACTGCCTGGGCGCTCCGCTGGGCCGCATCGAGATGGCCGAGTCGTTCGGCGCGCTCCTGCGGCTCGCCCCGCGCATGCGTCTGGTGGACGAGCCCAAGTGGAAGCCCGGGTTCGTCCTACGCGGCCTGCAGGCGCTGAACGTCGAGGTCTAGACGGACGCCCGTACGGCCAGGGACGCGGGCATGTCGATGCCCACCGTCTGGGCGAGCCAGCCGAAGCCGCCCAGCCCGTCCGGATCGATGAGCTCGGCGTCCTCGCCGGCCGCGCACAGGGCCGCGACATACGCCCGAGGGTCGCTGTGCGCCATCTCCACGGGGGGACGCGTGCCGGTCAGGCCGAGGGCGCGCAGGGCTTCGCGCTGGGTGGTCAGCAGTGAGGCGGTCGCTCCGGCCTCCTCGCCCGCCGTCGTGCAGGCGTCCAGCGCCACGTGGGCCGTGACGTCGCACGAACCGTCGGGCACGGCGGGGACGGCGGCGCCGTCGCGGTAGCCGGTCAGCGTCCCGTAGACGGGACGGGACGCCAGGGTGTGGGAGTAGTCCACGGCCACGGCCAGGCCCCGGCGCAGCCGTCCGATGACCGAGGCCCACGCGGCGCAGCGTGGATGGCCCACCTCCGCGCGGTCGCCGGGTTCGCGCAGCGGCCACCAGCGCTCCAGCCAGCGGCGGTCCTCGTCGGACGGCTCCGGGCCGGGACGCTCGTCGCCCGTGAAAGGGTCCACGAGCACGGTGCGCGGCCCGGAGGAGGTCTGCTCGACGACGTCGAGCGGCACGTTGTCCAGCCACTCGTTGGCGATGACCATCCCGGTGACGGCGTCCGGCAGGTCGGCGCGCCAGGCGATCCGGCCGGGCAGGCCGGGCGGGCGCGGCGCGATCTCCACCGCGGTGGGCGCCAGCCGCGCGCCGAGGCCGGGGTCGACGGCGTCGAGGATGCCCGCCAGCAGCCGTCCGGATCCGGCGCCCACGTCGACCAGGTCGACGCGGGGCGGATGGCCCAGCGCGGCGTCCACCTCGCCCAGCAGCCGGGCCAGGGCCTCGGCGAACCGGGGCGAGGCGTGCACGGAGGTGCGGAAGTGGTCGCCGGGGTTCTCGCCGCGCCGATAGAAACCGTCCCGCCCGTACAGCGCCCGCTCCATCGCCGTGCGCCACGTCAACCACGCCGCCGCCACACCTTGACGTTACCGGTTGACGCCGCGCCGCGAGCGGAGGACGACGAGCACCGGACGTGGCCGCCGGGTGGTCCGTCCCCGGGGGTAGGCGCGTCCGACCTCAGGCTGATCCCGCTTGACGTGCGTGAACCTAGGGTGGACGGCATGGTCGGCAGAGCCTGGGACTGGGTGCGGCGCAAACGCCCGCTCGTGGACTGCTTCTTCGCCTCGCCGTGGCTGCTGATGACGATCCCCGGGGTCTACGGCGGGATCCACGGCATCGGCCCCTGGCAGGGCGTGGCGCTGATCGCCGGGCTGCTGGGGCCGATGGCGCTGCGCCGCACGCTGCCGCGCACGACGTTCGCCGTGGTGGCGCTGGTGTCGTTCGTCCAGTGGACGGCGGACCTGGAGATCGTCCCGGCCAACGCCGCGGTGCTGATGGGGCTCTACACCATCGCGGCGGGACCGTCGTTCCGCTGGGGGCTGGCCGCGCTGGCCGTGACGGTGCTGGGCGCGGCCATGGCGACGGCGCGGTACACCACCGAGGCCTCCGATCCCAGGTACGCCTTCCTGACGCTGACGGCCATGGCGCTGGGGGTGTGGCTGCTGGGGCTGCACATGCGCACGCGCCGCGAGTACCTGCGGTCCCTGGAGGAGCGCGCCGAACGGCTGGAACGCGAGCGCGAGACCGAGGTGCAGATCGCGATGGCGGCCGAGCGGGCCCGCATCGCGCGCGAGCTGCACGACGTGGTGGCGCACAACGTCAGCGTGATCGTCGTGCAGGCGGACGGCGCCTGGTACGCCATGGACGGCGACCCGGCCCGGGCGCGGCGCGCGCTGGAGGCGATCTCGGCGACGGGGCGGCAGGCGCTGGCCGAGATGCGGCGGCTGCTGGGCGTGCTGCGCGAGGGCGGCGAGGCGGTGCCGTCCCAGGCGTCCGTGCCGGAACCGTCCGAGGGCGCGTACGCGCCGCAGCCCGGCGTGGACCAGCTCGCCGACCTGGTGGAGAAGGTGCGCGAGGCCGGGCTGCCGGTGGAGTTCGACGGCGAGGGGACGCCGCCGGAGATGTCGCAGGGCCGGGAGCTGACCGTCTTCCGGATCGTCCAGGAGGCGCTGACCAATACCCTCAAGCACGGCGGCCCGCACGCCACCGCCCGGGTCCGGCTTCGCTACGGCGCCGACGCGCTGGAGATCGAGGTGACCGACGACGGGCGCGGCGCCGCCGCGGCCGACGACGGCCGCGGGCACGGCCTGGCCGGGATGCGCGAGCGCGTCGCGGTGTACGGGGGGCACGTGCGCGCCGGGCCGCGGCCGGGCGGTGGTTTCGAGGTGGTCGCCAGGATCCCGTTGCGCGAGGAGGTCAGGACGTGAGCGAGCCGCAGTGGCCCGGGAACGCGGCTGGAGGCGCCCCCGGCGGCGGGCCCGACGGCGAGCGGCCGGTGCGGGTGCTGCTGGTGGACGACCAGGAGCTGGTGCGGGCGGGCTTCACGATGGTGCTGGACGCCCAGCCGGACATCGAGGTCGTCGGGGAGGCCGGGGACGGCGCGCAGGCCCTGGAGCGGCTGCGGGCCACGCGCGCCGACGTGGTGCTCATGGACGTGCGGATGCCGCGCATGGACGGCATCGAGGCGACCCGGCGGATCGTGTCCGGCGCGTACCCGGGCCCGCCCAAGGTGATCATCCTGACCACGTTCGACCTCGACGAGTACGCGTTCGCCGCGATCAAGGCGGGGGCCGGGGGATTCCTGCTCAAGGACGCCGGGCCGGCGCAGCTGATCGAGGCGATCCGGGCGGTGCACTCGGGCGACGCGGTGGTGGCGCCCAGCACGACCCGGCGGCTGCTGGACCGGTTCGCCATGCACCTGCCGGACGCCGAGCGCAAGGCGGTCGGGGCGCTGGACGCGCTGACCGAGCGCGAACGCGAGGTGCTGCTGCTGGTGGCGCGCGGCCTGTCCAACGCCGAGATCGCCGGGCGGCTGTTCGTGTCGGAGGCGACCGTCAAGACGCACATGGGGCGGATCCTGACCAAGCTGGGGCTGCGGGACCGGGTCCAGGCGGTGGTGTTCGCGTACGAGACGGGGCTGGTCAAAAGCGGGCAGAATGGTCACATAGAGTAACGATAACATTGCGCCGAGGTGACTTTTTGCGGCCGGAGTTGCCGATCGCTTTTCATTACCAGTGAGTAGCTGAATAACTACCGATGGTTACCTCACCGAGGTGACGCGCCCATGCGAGTGGCGGGGCCCGTCCGGGCCCCATCTATCGGGAGGATTCACGTGCTCAAGAAGCTCGCCGCCACCGGCGTCCTCGGCTTCGCCGTCACCGGTGCCGCCCTGATCGCCGCGGCGCCCGCCAACGCCGACATCGTCACCAGCGGCGCCGGCGGGGTGCTCTCCGGCAACCAGATCCCCGTCACGGCCAACGTGCCGGTCAACGTCTGCGGCAACTCCACGCAGGTGCTGACCGCCGTCGGCCTCGCCGGCGCCGGGTGCAAGGGCGGCGCCGCGGTGGTCTACCCCAGGCCGTACGGCTACTGATCCGCCGCCGCCGATCGGCGCGGCGCGGTCCCGGGGACGCCGCCCCTGATCGGCACACGGCGAACGACGAGAGCGCCGGAGACCACGAGCTGGTCTCCGGCGCTCTGTCATGTGCGCGCGGCGGCGGGCACCCGGTCGCCTCGCGGGGGGACGGGGCCGTACGACTCAGGTCGTACGCGGCGCCGCGCGGTAGCCCCGACGCCGACACCGATCATGGACGCGCGGTCGATGGCGGGACGGCGCCGGATTCCTAGCGTGGAACACGTTGTCCACGTCCCCGAAGGAGCCAGCGTGACCAGCACGTTCACCAACACCCCCGGCGAAGGGGCGGCCGCGTCCGCCGGGGCCGCCGCGCCGCCCGCCGTCACCGCCGTGGAGGTGTCCAAGGTGTACGGCAGCGGTGACGCCGCGGTGCACGCGCTGCGCGGGGTCAGCGTCGCGTTCGCCCGCGGCGCGTTCACCGCGATCATGGGCCCGTCCGGGTCCGGAAAGTCCACCCTCATGCACTGCCTGGCCGGGCTCGACACCGTCAGCGGCGGCCGGGTCATGCTCGGCGACGCCGAGCTCACCGGCCTGAAGGACCGGCAGCTCACGCTGCTGCGCCGCGACCGCATCGGGTTCATCTTCCAGGCGTTCAACCTGCTGCCGACCCTCACCGCCGAGCAGAACATCCGGCTGCCCCTGGAACTGGCCGGACGCAGGGCCGACCAGGCGTGGTTCGACCGCGTCGTCGACGTGGTGGGCCTGCGCGACCGGCTCGGCCACCGGCCCAACCAGCTGTCGGGCGGCCAGCAGCAGCGGGTGGCGTGCGCCCGCGCCCTCGTCGCACGGCCCGAGGTCATCTTCGCGGACGAGCCCACCGGCAACCTGGACTCGCGCGCTGGCGCCGAAGTGCTCGGCTTCCTGCGGGCGTCGGTCCGGGAGATGGGGCAGACGATCGTCATGGTCACCCACGACCCGGTGGCCGCCTCGTACGCCGACCGCGTCGTGTTCCTGCGCGACGGCGAGATCGTCTCGGAGATCTTCCAGCCGACCCCCGACGCCGTGCTCGACCGGCTCTCCCGCATCACCGGTGGCTCCGTCGGGTCGTCCCCCCAGAGCGAGCAGGGCCTGGGGGCTGAGCGGTGCTGAAGACGACACTGGCGGGCCTGCGCGCCCACAAGCTGCGGCTGCTGCTCACCGGCCTGGCCATCACCCTCGGCGTCGGCTTCATCGCCGGGACGTTCGTCCTGACCGACACCATGCAGACGGGCGTGAACGAGAAGTTCGCCCGTTCCGCCGACAAGGTCGACATGGCGGTGCTGCCCAAGGACGCCGAGAAGCAACTGCCCGCCGCGCTGCTGGACCGCGTCCGCGCCGTGCCGGGCGTGACCGACGCGCAGGGCACCGTACGCGGGGACGCCGTGCTCATCGGCCGCGACGGCAAGGCCGTCGGCAACATGCCCACCGCCGGGATCTCGGTGCCGTCCGGACGGCTGCTGCGCTACGAGATCGAGCGCGGCAGGCCGCCTGCGGGCCCCGCCGAGGCCGTACTGGACACCGAGACCGCCGAGCGCGAGAAGTTCACCGTCGGCCAGACGATCACCGTGCTGGACCACCGGCAGCGCCCGCACCGCTTCACCGTCGTCGGGCTGGCGGACTTCGGCATCGACACCCAGGCGAGCATGCGCGGCGCGGTCGGCTTCGACGCCGCCACCACCATGCGCGTCACCGGCAAGCGGACCTACCGGGAGATCGACATCGCGGGCCCGGCCGACCGCGCCGCGGTCGCCGCCGCCGCCGGACCCGGCGCCGAGGTGCTGACCGGCGAACAGTTGGGCGAGCGGCTCGCCGCGGCCGCCGGCGCCGACACCAAGCTCATCAGGGCCGGACTGCTGATCTTCGGGCTGGTGTCGATGCTGGTGTCGGCGCTGGTCATCTACAACACCTTCGCGATCCTCATCGCCCAGCGGATGCGCGAGATGGCGCTGCTGCGCTGCGTCGGCGCCACCCGGCGGCAGCTGTTCGGCGGCGTGCTCATCGAGTCGGCGGTCGTCGGGCTGGTCGGTTCGCTGCTCGGCCTGGCCGTGGGGCTCGGCCTCGGCGCGGGCACGGTGGCGCTGCTGGGCGGCCCCGACGCGCAGATCCCCACCTACGGCCTGACGCTGGCGCCCCGGACGGTCGTCCTGGGCCTGCTGATCGGCGTGCTCGTCACGATGGTGTCGGCGGTGCTGCCCGCCCGCGCCGCCACCCGCGTCGCCCCCGTCGCCGCGCTGCGCACCGATCTCGAACCGGGCACGGACCGGTTCCGGCTCGGCTGGGCGCGCCTGGCCGTCGCGGTGCTGTGCGGGCTGCCCGGCCTGGCCGTTCTCGGGTACGGCGGGACGGTCATGGAGAAGGGCCAGAGCGCGATGTTCGTCGTGGCGGCCGGCAGCGGCCTGGCGTTCCTCGCGGTGACCGCGCTGATGCCCGCCCTGGTGCGGCCGCTGGGACGGGTCGCGGGCGCGCTGCCCGCCCGCCTGGCCGGGGTGCCGGGACGGCTCGCCGTGGAGAACGCGCGGCGCTCCCCGCGGCGCACCGCCACCACGACGATCGCGCTGACCATCGGCGTCGGCCTGATGACGATGTTCGCGGTGCTCGGCGCCAGCGTCACCGCCACCGCCGACAAGAAGCTGGCCGAGGAGTTCCCCGTGGACTTCCAGCTCGAGACCCAGTGGGGCGGCGCCGACGAGCAGCGCATCCCGCACGCGCTGGCCACCCGCCTGCGCGCGCTGCCGCAGGTCGCCGCCGTCACCGAGCAGCGCGAGCAGGAGGTGCGCGTCGGCGGCGCCACGGGCCGCGCCGAGGACGGGATCGTCGGCACGCTCACCGCGTCCTCGCTCGGCACCGTCCTCAAGCCGGAGTTCACCAGCGGCGCGCTGGCGGACCTGCGGCCGGGCACGGTGGCGGTCACGGACATGACCGCGCGGTCCCAGGGGCTGCGGATCGGCTCGACCGTCCGGATGCAGACCCGGCAGGGCCCGCTGACGCTGAAGGTCGTCGGCACCACCGGCATGGACGGCCCCGTCCCGCCGTACCTGGTCACCGAGGCCGACTTCGACCGGTACTTCGGGGTCCGGGACGCGTCGGTGCTCTACGTCAACGCGCGTGACGGCGCCGCCGGGGAGGGCGCGCGGGCCGCCGTGGAGGCCGCCGCCAAGCCGTACCCGACGGTCCGGGTGACCTCCGCCGCGGAGATCAAGAAGCAGTTCACCGAGGCCATCGACATGATGCTGGTGATCTTCGCGGCGCTGCTGGGGCTGGCGATCCTCATCGCGCTGTTCGGCATCGCCAACACGCTGACGCTGTCGGTGGTCGAGCGCACCCGCGAGTCGGCGCTGCTGCGCGCGCTCGGCGTCACCCGGCGCCAGCTGCGCCGGATGCTGTCGGTGGAGGCCCTGGTCATGGCGCTGATCGGCGCGGTCACCGGGGTGGCGCTCGGGATCGCGTTCGGGTGGGCGTCGGTCACCGCGATGACCGACGAGATCGTCTTCTCGCTGCCGTACCCGCGGATCGCGGCGTTCGTGGCGCTGGCGGCGGTCGCCGGGACGCTGGCGGCCGTCCTGCCCGCCCGCCGCGCCGCCAGGACATCCGTAGTCGAGGCCCTCTCCCACGACTGACGCCCGGACGAAACGGCCCGCCCCGCCGTCCGTCTTCCGACGGACGGCGGGGCGGAGCCATGCCGCCCCTCGTCTTGTTCGCGGACCTGGTGCGCGGACGACCGTGTGACTCTGGGTGGGCATATCGTCACCGGTATGTAACGTCGATCCGGTACAGCGCGCACTCGGCCCGGCGGGGAAACGCGCTTGCCGCGCGGGTACTCTGGGTCGCGCACGTCCGGTACCTAGCCGAGGACTGGAACGAACCCATGGACTCACACGTCACGCCGTCTTCCGCCGCGCCCGGGAACGGGCCGGGAGGGTCCGGCGGGCGGCCCGAGGACCGTCCCGCCCGCCTGGCGGTCGGCGTTCTCGGTGCCGGCCGGGTCGGCAGCGCCCTGGGCGCCGCCCTCGCCCGCGCCGGGCACCGCGTCGTCGCCGCGGCGGCCGTGTCGGAGGCGTCCCGGCGGCGCGCCGAGGAACGCCTGCCCGGAGCCGCCGTCACCACCCCGCAGGAGACCGTGGCCGCCGCCGACCTGGTGCTGCTGACCGTCCCGGACGACGCGCTGCCGGAGCTGGCCGAGGGCCTGGCCGCCACGGACGTCCCGATCCAGGGCAAGCTCCTGGCGCACACCAGCGGACGGTACGGCGCCGACGTCCTGGCGCCCCTCACCCGCGCCGGAGGTCTGCCGCTGGCGCTGCACCCGGTGATGACGTTCACCGGACGGCCCGACGACCTCAACCGGCTGACCGGCATCTCCTTCGGGGTCACCGCGCCCGAGCCGCTGCGTCCCGTCGCCGAGGCGCTGGTGGTGGAGATGGGCGGCGAGCCGGTGTGGATCCCCGAGGAACGCCGTCCGCTCTACCACGCCGCCCTCGCCGGCGGCGCCAACCACCTGGTCACGCTCGTGGTCGAGGCCATGGACCTGCTGCGCGCGGCGGGCGCGCCGGAGCCGGGTCGCATGCTCGGCCCGCTGCTCGGCGCCGCCCTGGACAACGCGCTGCGCCTGGGCATCGACGGTCTCACCGGCCCGGTCGCCCGCGGCGACGCGGGCACGGTCGAGGCGCACGTCGCCGAGCTGGGCCGCGTGTCGCCGGAGAGCCGCCGCGCCTACGTGGCGCTGGCCCGGCTCACCGCGGACCGTGCCCTGGCCGCCGGGCTGCTCAAGGCCGAGGACGCCGAACGGCTGCTCGGCGTCCTGGCCGACTGACCCGTCCCGGCGGCCGGATCGTCCCGGCGGCCGGACCGTCCTGGCGGACCGAAGGAGGAGGGACCACATGACCGGGGCTACCGGTGTCGAACGGGTGAAGGAGAGGGCGTGACCCCCGTCATCGCCAAGACGCGCGAGGAACTGGCCGCCGTGCGCAGCGGCGTGTCCGGGCGGCTCGCGCTCGTCCCCACCATGGGGGCGCTGCACGAGGGGCACCGGTCGCTGATCCGCCGGGCCCGCGAGCTGGCCGACACGGTCGCGGTGAGCATCTTCGTCAACCCGCTGCAGTTCGGCCCGAACGAGGACTTCGACCGCTACCCGCGCACGTTCGCGGCCGACGTCGAGGCGTGCGCCGCCGAGGGCGTCGACATCGTCTTCGCGCCGACCCGCGAGGTCATGTACCCGTCCGAGCCGCTGGTGCGGCTCGACTCCGGGCCGATGGGAGGCGTCGTGGAGGGCGTCACCCGTCCCGGCCACTTCGACGGGGTCCTGACGGTCGTGCTGAAGCTGTTCAACCTGGTGCGTCCCGACGTGGCGGTGTTCGGCGAGAAGGACGCCCAGCAACTGGCGCTCATCCGCCGGATGGTGGCCGACCTGGACGTGCCGGTCGAGATCGTGGGCGGCCCGACCGTCCGGGAGATCGACGGGCTGGCGCTGTCCAGCCGCAACCGTTACCTGTCCGGTGACGAGCGGCGCACGGCGGTGTCGCTGTCGCAGGCGCTGCAGGCGGGTGCGGACGCCGTCGCGGACGGGCCGTCCGCGGTGCTGCGCGCCGCCCGCGCCGTGCTCGACAAGGCCGCCGCGGCCGACCCCCCGCTCGCGCTCGACTACCTGGTCCTGGTCGACCCGGCCACGTTCACCGAGGTCGACGACGCCCACACCGGCCCGGCCGTGCTCGCCGTGGCGGGCCGGGTCGGCGCCACCCATCTGATCGACAACGTCCCCCTGCGGTTCGGCGAGGAGTCCTGATGTTCCGGACGATGTTCAAGTCGAAGATCCACCGTGCCACCGTGACCCAGGCCGACCTGCACTACGTCGGCTCGCTCACCGTCGACCAGGACCTGATGGACGCCGCCGACCTGCTGCCGGGCGAGCAGGTGCAGATCGTCGACATCGACAACGGCGCCCGCCTGGAGACGTACCTGATCGCCGGGGAGCGCGGCTCGGGCGTGATCGGGATCAACGGCGCGGCGGCCCGGCTGGTCCAGCCCGGCGACCTGGTCATCATCATCAGCTACGCGGCCATGACCGACGAGGAGGCCCGGTCGTTCCGGCCCTCGGTCGTCCACGTCGACCGCGACAACAAGATCATCTCGTTGGGGGACGACCCGGCCGAGCCCGTCCCCGGCAGCGCGCAGACCCGCGGCGACCTCGTCCACGGCTGATCTCCGGCGGCCAACCTCATACCCGGGCGTTCGGGGCGGATCGGATTAATGTCACAATGACGAGAACCGATCCCTGAGGAGGGGGCATGATCCCTCGGCTGCTCGCCGCCCCGGCGCCCGGATGGACGGTCGACACGGACGTGGTGGTGATCGGGTCCGGCATCGCCGGGCTGGTCACCGCGCTGCGCTGCCGCCCGCACGGGCGGGTGCTGCTGGTCACCAAGGCGCTGCTGGACGCGGGCTCGACGCGGTGGGCGCAGGGCGGCATCGCCGCCGCGCTGGCGGCCGACGACGAACCCGGCGAGCACCTGGCCGACACCCTCACCGCGGGCGTCGGGCTGTGCGACGAGGCGGCGGTGCGGGTCCTGGTCACCGAGGGGCCGGAGGCGGTCCGGCGGCTCATCGACCTCGGCGCCGAGTTCGACCGCGCCGCCGACGGGAGCATCGCGCTGACCCGGGAGGGCGGCCACCGCAGGCGCCGCATCGCGCACGCCGGCGGCGACGCCACCGGCGCGGAGATCAGCCGGGCGCTGCGGGCCGCGCTCAAGGACGCCGACATCGAGGTGGTCGAGCACGCCCTCGTCCTCGACCTGCTCAAGGACGCCGCCGGCCGCGCCGCCGGCGTCACCCTGCACGTCATGGGGGAGGGGGAGCCGGGCGGGGTCGGCGCGGTGCGGGCACGGGCCGTGGTGCTCGCCACCGGAGGGCTCGGCCAGGTCTTTTCGGCCACCACCAATCCCGACGTGTCCACGGGCGACGGCGTGGCGCTGGCACTGCGCGCCGGAGCCGAGGTCACCGACCTGGAGTTCGTCCAGTTCCACCCGACCGTGCTGTGGCTGGGCGACGACGCGCGCGGGCAGCAGCCGCTGGTCTCCGAGGCCGTCCGCGGGGAGGGCGCCCACCTCGTCGACGCGTCCGGCACCCGCTTCATGCTCGGACGGCACGAGCTGGCGGAACTCGCGCCCCGTGACGTCGTCGCGAAGGGCATCATGATCCGGATGAGGGAGACCGGGGCGTCGCACATGCTGCTGGACGGCCGGCATCTGGGCGCGCGCACGTGGGAGCGGCGCTTCCCCACGATCCTGGCCGCGTGCCGCGACCACGGGATCGACCCGGTGATCGACCCGATTCCGGTGGTTCCGGCTGCCCATTACGCGAGCGGAGGCGTGCGCACGGACCTTTTCGGCCGTACCTCCGTCCCCGGCCTGTACGCGTGCGGCGAGGTCGCCTGCACCGGCGTGCACGGCGCCAACCGGCTGGCCTCCAACTCGCTGCTGGAGGGCCTGGTGTTCGCCGAGCGCATCGCCGCCGCGCTGCCCGCCGACCTCGGCGAGGCGACCGGGGAGCCCGAGCCGCCACGGGGCGCGCAGGGCCTCGTCCACCCGGACGCGCGCGGCGAGATCCAGCGGATCATGACCGCGTACGCCGGGGTGCTCCGCGACGCGGACGGCCTCGCCACGGCGGCCCGCGAACTCGACCGCCTCGCGGCCACGACGTCGAGCGGCGCCGCGGAGCCGGGCGTGGCGGCCTGGGAGGCGACGAACCTGCTCACCGTGGCGTCCGCGATCGTCGCCGCCGCCGGGCTGCGCGACGAGACGCGCGGGAGCCACTGGCGCGAGGACCGCCCCGACCGCGACGACGACGCCTGGCGCGGTCACCTCGTCACCCGCCTCGCCGGCGGCGGTCTCACCACCACCTACGAAGGGAAGGCGATCCGATGACGCCGGAGCTGGAGACTCGGCTGCGCGACGCCGGGCTCGATCCACAGGCTGTGGAAAACCTCGTGCGGACGGCGCTGGCCGAGGACGGGGACACCGACGTCACCAGCGAGCCCGTCTTCGCCCCGCACGACACCGCCTCCGGCGACTTCACCGCCCGCGAGGACGGCGTGGTCGCCGGGATCCCCGTGGCCGAGGTCGTCCTCGAACTGCTGGACGTGACCTACCGGGCCAGGGCCGCCGACGGCGACCGGGTGACCGCCGGGCAGGTGCTGCTGTCGGCGCACGGCCCCACCAGGGCGCTGCTGCGCGCCGAACGGACCGCCCTCAACCTGCTGTGCCACCTGTCCGGCATCGCCACCGCGACGCGCGCCTGGACGGACGCGATGGCCGGCACCAAGGCCAGGGTCCGCGACACCCGCAAGACCCTGCCCGGCCTGCGCGCCCTGCAGAAGTACGCGGTGCGCTGCGGCGGCGGCGTCAACCACCGGATGGGCCTGCACGACTCCGCGCTGATCAAGGACAACCACGTCGCCGCCGCGGGCTCGATCACCAAGGCGTACGCGGCGATCCGCGACGTCTACCCGTCCCTGCGCGTCCAGGTGGAGTGCGACACCCTCGCCCAGGTGCGCGAGGCGCTCGCGGCGGGCGCCACCTCGATCCTGCTCGACAACATGAGCACCGCCGACATGGCCGAGGCGGTCCGCCTGGTGGACGGCCGCGCCGAGCTGGAGGCCAGCGGCGGGCTCACTCTGGACAGGGCCCGAGACGTCGCCGTGACCGGTGTGGACTACCTTTCCGTTGGTGCGCTGACCCACTCGGCGCGCGTGTTCGACATCGGCCTTGACTTCACCTGACCAGCGGGGACCTGATGCTGCTCACCATCGACGTCGGTAACACCCACACCGTCCTCGGCCTGTTCGAGGGCACGGAGGTGATCGAGCACTGGAGGATCAACACCGATCCGCGGCGCACCGCCGATGAGATCGCCGTGGTCCTGCAGGGCCTGGTCCAGCAGAGCCCGCTGCTGGCCGAGACCGACATCAGCGGCATCGCGCTGTGCTCGACGGTCCCGTCCGTCCTGCACGAGATGCGGGAGATGTGCCGCCGCTACTACGGCGACGTGCCCGCCGTGATCGTGGAGCCGGGAGTGAAGACCGGGGTGCCGGTCCGCATGGACAACCCCAAGGAGGTCGGCGCCGACCGGATCGTCAACGCGCTGGCCGCCGTGCACACCCACGGCGGCCCGGCGATCGTGGTCGACTTCGGCACCGCCACCACGTTCGACGCGGTGTCGGCCAAGGGCGAGTACGTGGGCGGCGCCATCGCCCCCGGCATCGAGATCTCCATCGACGCGCTGTCGGTGCGCGGCGCCCAGCTGCACAAGATCGAGCTGGTCCGGCCGCGCAACGTGATCGCCAAGAACACCGTGGAGGCGCTGCAGTCGGGCATCATCTTCGGCTTCGCCGGACAGGTCGACGGGATCGTGGAGCGCATGGCCGAGGAACTGGCCGCCGACCCGGCCGAGGTCACGGTCATCGCCACGGGCGGCCTGGCCCCGCTGGTGCTGGAGGAGGCCCGCTGCATCGACGTCTTCGAGCCGTGGCTCACCCTCATCGGCCTGCGCCTGATCTACGAACGCAACACCGCCTGACGCCGCCCCAGCGTCGGCAGGGCGCCTCTGGGCGTCGGCCCGACACGTGCTCCAGGCGGCGGCGCGCTAGTCGCCTAGCGAAGGTCTCGCGCAAGCGACTCACGTGGGTCGATAGCCTTGAGCCCGTGAGTGACGCGACCTACGACGAGCTTCCGGAGCAGATGCGGGTGCGCCGGGAGAAGCTGGACCGGCTCCGCGAGAACGGCATCGACCCGTACCCGGTCGGCTTCCCGCGCACCGCGACCATCGGCGAGATCCGGGAGAAATATCCCGACCTGGAGCCGGGCACCGAGACCGGTGAGAAGGTCGGCGTCGCCGGGCGCGTCATGCTCATCCGCAACACCGGCAAGCTGTGCTTCGCCACCATCCGCGACGGCTCCGGCGACCTGCAGATCATGCTGTCGCTGGCCAACGTCGGGCAGGAGCAGCTCGACTTCTGGAAGCGCGAGGTCGACCTCGGCGACCACATCGGCGTGGAGGGCGAGGTCATCACCTCCCGCCGCGGCGAGCTGTCGATCATGGCCGACCGGTTCCAGATCACCGCCAAGTGCCTGCGGCCGCTGCCGGAGAAGCACGTCGGCCTCACCGACCCCGAGGCCCGGGTGCGGCTGCGCTACGTCGACCTGATCGTCAACGACGAGGCGCGCCGGATGGCCCGGCTGCGCAGCGACACCGTGCGGGCGGCGCGCGACTTCTGGCACGAGGAGGGGTACCTCGAGGTCGAGACCCCGATGCTGCAGCCGATCCACGGCGGGGCGGCGGCACGGCCGTTCGTGACGCACATCAACGCCTACGGCATGGACCTCTACCTGCGGATCGCGATCGAGCTGTACCTCAAGCGGCTCGTCGTCGGCGGCATCGAGAAGGTCTTCGAGATCAACCGCAACTTCCGCAACGAGGGCGCGGACTCCACGCACAACCCCGAGTTCACGATGCTGGAGGCGTACGGCACCTACCTCGACTACAACGACATGGCCGACCTCACCCAGCGCCTGTACCAGCGGTGCGTCGTGGCCGCGCTGGGCACGTCGGTGGTGGTGCGCGACGGCCGGGAGATCGACCTCGGTCTCGCGGAGTGGCCGCGCATCACGTTGTACGGGGCGGTGTCGCAGGCGCTCGGCGAGGAGATCACCCCGCACACGCCGCTGGAGCAGGTGCGCAAGTACGCCGACGCGCGCGGCGTCACCTGGGACCCCAAGTGGGGGCAGGGCAAGCTCGTCCAGGAGATCTTCGAGGAGCTGGTCGAGCACACGCTGGTCCAGCCGACGTTCGTCATGGACTACCCGCTGGAGACCTCGCCGCTGACCCGGCAGCACCGCGAGGAGCCGCTGCTGACCGAGAAGTGGGACCTCATCGGGTTCGGCACCGAGCTGGGCACCGCCTACTCGGAGCTGATCGACCCGGTCGAGCAGCGGCGCCGGCTCACCGAGCAGTCGCTGCTGGCGGCCGGCGGCGACCCGGAGGCCATGCAGCTGGACGAGGACTTCCTGCGCGCCCTGGAGTACGCGATGCCGCCCACCGGCGGCGTCGGCGTCGGCATCGACCGGATGATCATGGCGTTCACCGGCAAGAACATCCGCGAGACGATCCTGTTCCCGCTGGTCAAGCCGGAGTGACGCGACCGGCGGCGGCTCGCGGCACGGCGAGCCGCCGCCGACCGGCTACGCGGACTCGCGCACGACCAGCTCGGGCGTCAGGACGATCTGGCGGTGCTGGTGCCCGGGGCCCTCGGCCGCCTCGGCGGCCTCGGTAAGGGCCAGCTCGGCGGCCGCCCGGCCCAGCTCGTGCCGGGGCTGGCGGATCGTGGTCAGCGGGACGGCGGCGGTGGCCGCCAGCTCGATGTCGTCGTAGCCGATCACCGCCACGTCCTCGGGCACCCGCACGCCCTGCCGCACCAGCTCGTTCACCAGCCCGACGGCCAGCAGGTCGTTGGCGCAGAACACGCCGGTCGGCACCGAGTCCAGCGCCAGCAGGCGGCGCGCCGCGGCCCCGCCCTCCTTCGGCGACAGCGACGCCTGCGTCAGCGTGACCGCGGGCTCGTGGCCCGCCCGGGCGAGGGCGCGGGCGGCGCCGTCCAGCCGCTCCTGGCAGGGCTGCGGATGCGGGTCGCCGGTCACGAACGCCAGCCGCTCGCGGCCCAGGCCGAGCAGGTGCGCGGCGGCGACGGCCCCGCCCGCGACGTGGTCGACCCGCACCGAGCACACGCCCGGACCGGCGTGGTCGAGCAGGACCACCGTCATGCCCGCCGCGCGCAGCCGCACGATGCCGGCCGGGCCCAGCCCCACCGGCGTGATCAGCACCCCGGCGGCGCGCTGCTGCTCCAGCAGTTCCAGGCAGCGGCGCTCCTTGTCGGCGGAGTGGTCGTTGGTCAGCCACAGCGCGTCGTGGCCCGCCGCGTTGAGGGCCTGCTCGGCGCCGCGGGCCACGTCGGTGGCGTACGGGTTGGTCAGGTCCTCCACGACCACGCCGAACGGCCGGGGACGCGGGCCGGGCGGACCGCCGTCCGCGCGGCGCCCGCCCTGGCGCAGCCGCCGGGCGGACTCGTTGCGCACGAAGCCGAGCTCCTCGATGGCCGCGCGGACGCGGTCACGGGTGGCTTCGGCCACGAGGTCTGGCCGGTTTAGGACATTCGAAACGGTCCCAACTGAGACTCCGGCGCGCCTCGCGACTTCCCGAATACTGCTCTGAGGCAAGTCTCTCCTCGTCGACCCCGGACTGGTTTTCGCAGGTTATCGAGTTGTCCGCACCGAACCCCCGCGAAGCCGGTCGCGGACCGTAGTCATAAGAGCACACAACGTGCTTAATCCGCGCTTGACGGGCCGGATCCGGCCGCCTAGCGTTCCGAGCCGAAGCGTGCCTTGAAACGATTCACGATCATCGCCCCCGATGGTATGGGCGAATCGGACGAGGAGGGATGGGTTGACGTGATTGGCGATCATGACCCGTCCCGGACACGACGCGCTCCGCCACGAGCCCGCCACATCATCGTGCGCGCGCCCGAGGCGACGAGGAGCATCCGCGTCCGGTCGGCCTAACGACTGAATCGTTACCCGGGGTTCCCGTTCGGCGCCGAGCAATCGGCCCATCGGCCACCTCCGGCCAAAGCACGCCAGACGGCAAGGCACACCGATGATCTCGGTCCGGCCCCCCGCCCCGGACCCGGCAACCCGACGCGTACAGATCAAGGCCCGCCCGTGCCTGTGCAGCGGACGGCTGCATCCCCGCGGTCATCACCACGGACGAGGGAGGACGGAGTGGAACAGGCCACCATCGCACGTCGTGGCACCGACGACCTGCGCCTCAGCGAAGAGGAGATCAAGCTCCTCGCGCAGATCGCCAGCGGTGTCACCGCGGACGTGGCGGCACGAAAGCTGGAACTGAGCGCCCGGACCCTGCGCCGCCGGCTGCGGACCATCTGCGACCGGCTGGAGGTCAACACGCCCATCGAGGCCGTGGTCTGGGCGGCCCGGCGACAGCTCATCTAGGGGCGCGCCCCCGCACCCGCCCCCCGGCGGGCGGCGGCGCGAAAGCATACGACCGAGCATCGGCGACCACCGTCCGACCCCGCGCGGCGACGTCGGCGGCCCCTCGGGTAGGTCCCCGTGGGAGACGTCGCCGCGGACGTGGTCCGACGTGGCGGTCGCAGCACGCCCGCACGCGGACCCGTGTGCGCCGGTGACCTCAGGCGACCCGGACCCCGCCCGCGAACGGGCGGCCCGCCATCGGCGCGATCTTCACCACGTCGCCGGTCTGCGGCGCGTGCAGCATCTTGCCGTTGCCGACGTACAGGCCCACGTGGTGCAGGTCGGAGTAGAAGAACACCAGGTCTCCGGGCTGCAGCTGGTCGCGGGAGATGTGCGTGCCGGCGTTCCACTGGCTGCCGGTGTAGTGCGGCAGGCTGACGCCCACCTGCCGGTAGGCCCACATCACCAGGCCGGAGCAGTCGAAGGTGTTGGGCCCCTCCGCGCCCCACACGTACGGCCTGCCGATCTTGGTCATCGCGTACCGCAGCGCCTGGGCGGCCTTGCCGGTGCCGGCCACGGGCAGCTTGGTCAGCTGGGTGGGGTCGCGCTTGACCAGCCTGCCGCGGACCTTCTCGTAGGCCGTGGTGACCTTCTTGCGCTGGCCCTCCAGCTGCGTGCGCAGCTGCTCGACCTGCTCGGCGCGCGCCTCGGCGGACTTGCGCGCCCGCTCGGCCGCCTGCATGGCCTGCATCAGGCCCTGCACCTTGGTGCCGTCCTGGGTGGCGAAGTAGTGCAGCGTGGCGGCCTGGTCGAGCATCGCCTGCGGGTTCTGCGCGGCCAGGAACGAGACCGTGGGGTCGGCGCCGCCCTGCATGTAGCTGGTGGCCGCCAGGCTGCCGACCTTGGCGCGCTCCTCCTCCAGCGCCTTCTGCTGGCGCTTGGCGTTGTCGCCCGCCACCTTGGCGGCGCGCTGCGACTGCTTCAGCTTGACGCGCAGGCCGTTGTACTGCTCGGTGAGCTGCTCCAGCTGGTCGGCGAGCTTGGTCGCCTGCTCGCGCAGCTCCTTGGTGGAGGGCTCGGGGTCGGCCTGCGCGGCGGGGGCGGGCGCGGCCACGACGAGGGAGACGGCGGCGAGCGCGCCGGTCGCCGCGGCGGCCCTGCGGCCGGGGCGGGCGGCGGCGCACGCGGTGACCGCGGCCTGCGCGGCACGCAGCGGGCGCGAAAGGAACGCGGGGCGCGAGGGCTCCAAGAACTCTCCTCTCCTCGTCCGCCTACCGGGTGAGCTGACGGGTTCGGGCCGGAGCTGCACCTTCCGCGGACGTGCGGAGCGTCCGCACCGTGCGGATTCACCCCAGTCGGCATGGCTCTGGAGTGGTCCCGGAACCGTCCGATCGCGGGTCCCCGGTTCCTGCGGGGCGCCGGCTGCGGCCCGCGGGACTCGGCGGTTCGGCCTCCCGATCACGGGGGTCCGATGTCAGCGCAGGAGACTAACGGAGCGCTCGTCGCCTGCCAACCAGAACATGCGAAATCGCAGGTGACCCGAGGACGCTCAGATGTAACACGGGTGCTCGCGGGCTTGTGCGATCACTTCGCTGTGCGCTATTTCACTTTCTGTCCGCTTGAGGGGACGGTCGGTATCGGACGATGCCGTTCGCGTCTTTCGGTACATCTGCGTCGTCTGTGGCGCCGTGCCGGCGGCCGTGCGTGACGGACCGGCCACGGGAGGCCGCCCGCGGTCCGATAATGTCGCCTGTTTGTGGAAGTCGTGATCAGGCGTGCCCGTACCGCCGACGTGCCGCACATCCGGCGGCTCATCGACGCGTACGCCGGGCCGGGGCGGCGGATGCTCGCCAGGTCCACGGTGACGCTCTATGAGGACGTCCAGGAGTTCTGGGTGGCCGAGGACGTCCGGGCCGCCGCGCCGGGGGACGAGCGACGTCCAGGGGGGCGCGGGGGGCGCGTCGTGGGCTGCGGGGCCCTCCACGTGATGTGGGAGGACCTGGCCGAGGTGCGCTCGGTGGCCGTGGACAAGGAGTACGGGGGCCACGGCATAGGGCACCGGATTGTCGAGCGGCTTCTGGAAACCGCGCGGGAACTGGGAGTGGGAAGGGTGTTCTGCCTTACCTTCGAGGTGGACTTCTTCGCCCGGCACGGCTTCGAGCCGATCCTCGGAACCCCCGTGTCGCGCGAGGTGTACGACGAGCTTCTCCGTTCCTACGACGAAGGCGTGGCAGAGTTCCTGGACCTCGACCGGGTCAAGCCGAATACGTTGGGCAATACCCGGATGTTGCTTCGCCTGGAGGACTGATCGATGAGCGACTCCCCCCACCGCGGACAGCCCTATCCGCGGCAGCCCCCGGGCCCGCCCTACCAAGGCGGACCGTCCTACGGTGCCCCACCCTCCCAGCAGGGCTCACAGTGGCAGCAGCCCCAGCAGCACGGTTCTCCGTGGCAGGGCGGGGTGGCCCCCCAGCAGCAATGGCAACAGCAATGGCAGCAGCCGCCCGCCCAGGGATATGACGGTGGCGGCTACGACGCCGCCGCCGCGGACCTTCCCCTGGCGCCGATCCTCCGCAGGGCCGGGGCGCGCCTCATCGACAACGTCCTGGTGGCCGTTTTCGGATTCGCGCTCATCGTTCCCATCAGCGTCGGCATCATCGGCCTGGACACCTCCGGGAGCAAGGCCAGCAGCGAGGGCGGCATCTGGAACTGGCCCATCATCTTCACCCTTTTCGCGGTACTGGCGGTGCTGCCGTTCCTCTATGAGGCGGTCCAACTCGCCATGTGGGGGCGGACCCTGGGCAAGCGCGTCCTGCACCTGGGGGTGGTACAGGCGCGGCCCGCGGGAGAGCCGCTGACGACGACGCAGGCCGTGTGGCGCGCGGGCGTCATGCACATCGGCTACCAGCTCGGCCTCTTCTTCTTCCTCGCGCTCGCCGTGAAGGTGTGGGACTACTTCGCCTACGGCATGCTGCTGGTCAGTATCGGCACCGTGATGGCCTATCTGTGGGCCATCTGGGACCAGCCGCTGCGCCAGTCCCTGCACGACCGCTTCTCGGGGACGCTCGTCATCGACGAGCGCGGGGAGTACTCCGAGTACTCCGACCAGACGGGCGACCACGCCGACCGGACGGTCGAGTACCCCGGCCACACCGGCTACGAGGGATAGCCCGCCGTGGCGGCGTCCCCTCCCGCACCCGGCGCCGACCCCCTTCCCCCGGCGGAGGGGGAGAGCGCCCCGGAACTCGCCGAACCGGGGCAGCGGCTGGTCGCGCGCATCGTCGACACGCTCGTGGTGGGCCTTCCCGTGGTCATGGTGATCCGGGAAGGCTTCCCCGACCTCGGCATCGAGAAGGTCGCGCCACCGCTCGTGGCCGGGCTGCTGCTCGTCTACGAGTGGATCCAGCTCGCGCTGTGGGGGCGCACCGTGGGCAAGCGCGTCGCGGGCATCGAAGTCGTCCGTGAGGACCCGGGCCGCCCCGCCGTGGACAGGAGACGCCCGGACGTGCTCCGTTCGCTGCTGCGGGCCGCTACGTACTGCCTGCCCATCGCGGTTCGTCCCGTCCCGGTGTTCGGGGCGGTGGCGGGACTGTTCTGGGTGGCGAACGCCGGGGCGATTTTCGAGTCGCGGCTGGAGCGGTCCGCACGCCGCAGGGCCCTGCACGACCGTTTCGCGGGGACGGTCGTGGTCAGGCGGCCCGCCGCCGTCGCGGCGGCGGCAGACGCCCAGGAGGCCTGAGCGCTTCGTACTTCGCGCCGTACTTCCGCCTCGTTCTCATACACCTCTCATATGCCCTCATAGAAGGCTGAAGCTCGATAGGAGGCCGGTACGGCTATAGGGGCCGCTTACAGCGGGCGCTTAGCGTCCTTGGTCCCATACGCCGGTCCAAGCGCTTACGCTTACCCGGACCCATACGAGCGGCCGGCCCCCTAACGGCCGCGCTTCCCCGGCGCGGCCAAGCCCTACTCCACCCCTTACGCCGTCGGCCCTTCCGCGAGGCGTCTCTTCCCCCGGACGCCCCTTACAACGGCGGCCGTTCCGTGCTCGGAGCCTACGCCGATGGCCTTATGTCGACGGTCTAAGGGTGATGGGCGAGCCCATACGGCCGTGGGAGCTATGAGAACCGGACGGGATCGGCCATGGGGTGTCCATGAGGGCGTATTGTCGGCGGGGTCGCTCAGAGAGGTCAGAACGCGCCGCCCAGATCTCTGTGCGTCGTACACAAGACGGGAGCCCGGATCCGGCTGGGGCGCGCTCACCGGCCGCGCACATCGAGTGCGCCGGCTGTCGCCTTCCGAGCCGCCTGGGACGGCCGGCGTGCGTCAACGGCGAGACAAAGGGTAAAGACTTGCGCACGGCTCAACGCGGGATCGGACCGCGGACGCCCCGGTGATTACTGAGCGTGATCGATATGGCCGGGGCGGTGGTACCGGACATGCCTCCTGGGCTGCCGGTGCCGTATGCTCCGGTCGCGTGCCGAGGTGTAGGTGCACGGTGACGTGGCGCAGGCGGCGGCCCGTAACGATGTCCGTTCCCCGGGTGAAGCGCTCGACGGCGTGACGGGATTGCTTGCTTATCCGCTGTTATCGACGTGGTGTGGCGGCGGTCGACCGGCGGTCGAGCGCCGGAAGTCGGCCCTGCCGCCCGGCGATGGCAATGGATTTCGCGACGGAGCTCCCGGCCGGAATCTATCGACACGACCGGCCTCCAGAGGCGTCAACGCCGACGTCACAGGGGGTGCGGCCGCCGCGGCATTCCCGCACCGGTGTGGTTAGTGCCGTTACGTCGGGGTTAATGGGGGTGGCGGGGGGCGGTGCCGCCCTCCCCGTTAAGGTGGGCCGGGCCCTCATTTCCGCAGGCGCGGCGGGCCGTCCCGAAAGCCGCCGGGCCGGAAACCCCGCCCAATGCAAGATCGTCCGGGCCGCCCGGGCGACGTGATCTCGGTCACGCCGAAATCGTGATCCGGCTCCAGGGGTCGGACAATTCCGCCACCCCCGGCCCTCCCGCGCGCCCGGCCGGCGCGGCGGCTAAGGGCCCCTCGACCCGGTTTCGGTCCTCGTGATTACGAAGAGTTACCGTGGGGCAAGCAAACTTCATCGCGAGTGTTGAATTGTCATCGGCAAGCATCGCGGTATATGTTTGTCAACCGAATGCAGTTTGCTCCAGCTGAAAGGTCTGTCTCCATGGCACAGAAGGTTCAGGTGCTTCTCGTCGACGACCTCGACGGTGGCGAGGCGGACGAGACCGTGCAGTTCTCGATCGATGGCGCCTCGTACGAGATCGATCTCAGTAGCGCCAACGCTAAGAAGCTCCGGGATTCCCTGCAGCCGTTCGTCGAGAAGTCCCGCAAGGCGGGCGGTGTCCGCCGGGGCGGCCGCCGGCAGCGCGGCGCGTCGAGCCGCGAGCGCAGCGCCGAGATCCGCGCGTGGGCCAAGCGCAATGGCATCAAGGTCAATGAGCGCGGCCGCATCCCGCAGAATGTGATCGAGCAGTACGAGGCGGCCAACTGAGCCCGTTCGTCCGTCCGGGCGGGCCACCCTGCTCGGTGAGCTTCGCTCACCTTCGCCGGTGGCCCGTCCTTGGTTTCTCCCGGGGGGGCGACCCCCCGGAACCCCCCGCTGCGGCTCGCGTAAAACGCTCGCCGCGGGGGCGTGGGGCGGACCTGCTCGGTGAGCCTGGCTTACCTTCGTCGGCGGCCAGTCCTTGGTTTCTCTGGGGGGCGACCCTCGGACCCCGTTGCGGCTCGCGTAGAACGCTCGCTGCGGGAGGTGCGCGGGGGTGCAACCGCTCGGTGAGCGGGCGCTCGCCTTCGTGAAGTTCCGCGTGTGGTTTCTCCCGGGGGATGACCCCTGGGGCGCCCGGCTGCGGCACGCACAGAACGCTCAGTGCGAAGACATGCGGCCGCTTCTCCTTCGGCGGACGCCCGCCGTCGCGGGGGCCTGACCGGCTCTCTCGGCGCGATCCGCAGAACCCGGGCAAGGCTCGCGCGTGCGCTCCGGGTTTCTTCCCGAGGACGCCGGTGCTGTTCGTGTCGGAGGTGCGGAGGTGACGCGACGGATTCGTGCATTCGGCGCGTCTCGAAGGCAGCCGCGGCGACCTGCGGAAAGGCCCCGTTCGCTTGAGGCGTAGCGGGAACATCGCGCACCGTCGCGGTAGTTGGATGAGGATGAACAGCGCTTAGCTGGGGAACGTCTCCTGGTGGGACTGCACCGGGCGGCCTCCTCGGGGCGGGCTAGCATGCGGAAGGACAGGTCCGGACGTTCTGGACGCTGCCCAACCGCTCTGTGAGGAGCGACGAGATGTTCGAGAGGTTCACCGACCGCGCGCGGCGGGTTGTCGTCCTGGCCCAGGAAGAGGCCAGGATGCTC